>MFZO01000016.1:0-8070 GCA_001788015.1 Candidatus Roizmanbacteria bacterium RIFCSPHIGHO2_02_FULL_38_11
GGACCTGTGGGACCGCTAGCTCCTGTTGCTCCCGTTGCCCCTGTTGGTCCTGTTGGCCCTGAACTCCCTATATCTCCCGTAGGACCTGTTGGTCCACTGGCTCCTGTTGCGCCGGTTGTCCCGGTCGGTCCTGTTGGTCCCGTTGAACCTGTTACTCCTGTTGAACCCGTAGGTCCTGAACTGCCGGAAGAGCCTGTAGCTCCTGTTGGACCCGTAGGACCGCTATCGCCCGTAGATCCTGTTGCTCCGGTGGGGCCGGTTGGTCCACTCGCACCTGAAGCTCCGGTCGCCCCGGTTGGACCTGTGGGACCGCTAGCTCCTGTTGCTCCCGTTGCCCCTGTTGGTCCGGTTGGACCGGTTGGACCGGTTGGACCACTTACACCTGTAGCCCCAGTTGAGCCAGTAGGTCCTGATATTCCGGTTGCACCTGTTGGACCAGTTGCTCCAGTTCCTCCAGTTGGGCCTCCACTTCCACCGGCTCCGTCCACTCCGGTTGCACCGGTTGGACCCGTCGCCCCGCTCGGCCCTGAAGTACCGCTTGTCCCGGTTGCCCCTGTTGGTCCTGTTACCCCGGTCACACCAGTCGCACCAGTTTGACCTATAGCACCAGTTGCTCCAACCGCGCCCGTTCCTCCAGCACCGGCTGGACCGATGCAGTCTACCCAACTGTTATTTTCAAAGCATCTAAATTTATTTGTCGTTGTGTTGTAGTAAATTGCGCCGTTTATACCAAGAGGATCGGTAGAAAGTGTACCTAAAAGAACCCGAGAGTTTACTTTAAAGTCACCGTTGACATCGAGTGCATAAGTGGGGATGGTATTCACTCCGATTCTGCCGGCGATAAGAGTAGTTTCAAAAGTTGCATCTTTTTTTGCTAGGAGAGTTTCATTGAGAGTGATCGGTAAGTTTACTTTCACGACCGCTTCAAGATTAGGAGTATTTTCCTCGAGTATTTTTAGATCTTTGAAATTTTTTTGATCAATATTTATATTTTGTTTTGGTAGATTAGGAGTTTTTCCAGCTAAAGAAGATACAATTACTAACACAGCAGTCACCGTCCCCAGAGCAGCTTTCAAGACCTTGTCGGTTAAATTCGCAAGGCTAGGAAGTATCTTCTCGAACATTTGTTTCTTATAATTGTTATTTGTATAACGTTATTTTCAGTGTAGAGTATAGATGTGTCACATGTCAAGAGGATAATTGCAATCTTTACCTCTATTTAGTAAACAAATGTTGTACAAGTTTAATACTTTGTACTGTTATAACAATACAGAATATAACAGATTTAAGCCCATGAACCAGTCCCTCCAAAGGCGGGACGGTTCAGGGTTCCGCTCCACAAGGTAAGCTAGTGGTATAAAATCGTAGAGCTTCACATGGGGATTGACATCTAGGTTCGGCGCAAATATACTAAAAGTTATGAGGTTAAAAGGTATTTTTTTTACCCTAGCGATAGGACTTTGTTTCTCTCTCCGATTAGCGTCGACAATCTATGCAGAAGATTTGACCTTGGGAGTGGCCACGACTGTTCCGATTAACGACTCAAACGTTAACGACGGGTCAATAATTTCGAATTCTTCCAAAGGATTTACATTGAGTCAAAAACCATATGATATGTCGGTCGTCGGTGTAGTAGTCTTGAACGCCGCTATTTCAATAGAGGCCACCAGCCCGTCTGATAAAGTCAAACGTTATCCCATTGTTTCTTCGGGCACAACAGGCATACTTGTATCAACGATAAATGGCTCCATAACAAAAGGAGATCATATCACTTCTTCCTCCATCCCTGGAGTCGGGATGAGGTCTACAAAGGCGGGTTTTGTCGTAGCTGCAGCGCAGGAAAATTTCACTTCAAAAAATCCAAAAGAATTGAAGCGGATTGAAGCAGTACTTTTTATGCGCCATTCTGCACCCAGAGCCACTCTGCAGAGGAACTTATTTGACGTCGCCAATCTATCGGCCTTAGCCTGGACAGAGGAGCCGCTTACTGTTTTCCGCTATCTATTGGCAGGTATAGTCATTCTCTTATCTTTCATTTTGGGCTTTATCTCTTTTGGCAGGGTTGCCGGAAGGGGAGTGGAAGCTCTTGGAAGAAATCCTTTAGCCGCCCGTGTCATTCAATTGGGGATCGCCCTAAACGTCTTTATAACGGTTGCTATCATAGCCGCCGGAATTCTTGTTGCAATTTTGATTTTAACGATATAAAGTTAATAATGGGAACATCAAAATCCTAAATCCCAATATCTATACATTTAAGAAATTGGTTTTCGGATAAATTCGAGGCTGGTAAATCCGAAAAGCAATTTCTAACAAGTATAATCCTTCGATTATCACTCAGGATTATCCTGAGCTTGTCGAATGGAAAAACACTAAACAAATTAAAAATACAAAATTCAAAATCATAAACACAAATTAGTTTTGAATTTGAGACATTTGAATTTTGATATTGTTTAGGACGTCTGACGTCCTTTAGGATTTAGTGTTTCGAGTTTAGAATTTAGTCTTTTTTTAATTATGCCTATATCTTTACCAACCCAGACTTGGTTTTCACTTTTTATATTAGACCTCGTTCTTATCAGTCTAGTCGCTGTCTATGCTTATTATACGTATTATAAACGTCTGGGAGATTTGAAGAAAATTCAGGCAGATTCCTACAAAAAGGCAGAACAAATCTTGGAAGACGCGAAGATTCGAAGTCAAGAGATCCTGGAAAAAGTCGAGCAAAAAGCAGACGGAATATTGACCCACTCGGAGTTATTCAAGACCGACATTAATAAAGAATTTAAAGAATCTCTAAAAAAATTAGCAGATAGTTACATTCAGACCGTGCAAGAGCAGTCGAAAAGATTTGTCGAAGATTATGAAAATATATTAACGGCTGTAAAAAATCAATCTCTTGTCAAGAGTGGACAAGCTTTAGACAATATTGAAGAGCAAGTTAGGAAGCAACTTGACGAGGCTAAAACCGGCCTCAAGTCCGAAATGATGAAGTCTCTGGAAAAAGCCGTGTCGGAGATAGATCAGTACAGAAGAAAAGAATTAGAAAAAGTCGATCAAGAAATCGATCAAGTAGTAATACAGATGGCCAAAGATCTTTTGCGGATAAATCTAAGTCCTAAAGATCACAAAAAATTAGTTATACAGGCTCTTGAAAAGGCAAAAGAGCAAGGAATGTTTTTTTTATAAATACATCATGCGAATATTTGCGAATCAACTAAAATCCGCGAATTTTTGCTAATGTGCAAATTCGCACATTCGTACCCATTCGCAGGGTTTGCTGATTAGTGGAGATTCGCATGAGGAATTTTTCATATGAATAAATCGACCTACCTTTCATATTTGCTTGCTTTAATTAAGACAAAAGCTTACGCTGAAGAGGTGATTGAGAAAATAGATGAGCTTAAAGAGTCTTTATATAACAAAAGAATCGACCTTGATAAAAAGATGAATGAGCTTTTCTCTTTTGAAATGAAAGAAAAAATAAGGTCATACTCTTGGCAGGAGCAAGTAAATCTTAATGACCCCGAATCTTTTGGAAAATTTCTTTTAAATCTCCGTTCGCATATTAAAAATATGCCTATTGTAACATTCCGAATAGCATTTAAACCGAACGGAGAAATTGTGGATGAAGTTTCCGGTTGGTTTGTTGAAAATTATGGGAAAAATATCCTGCTTGATTTTGTCTATGACAAAAGTCTGATTGGCGGGGCGGTGATTATTTTCAATCAAAAAAGCAGGGATTTTTCCCTAAAAAAGAGGTTGGAGGAAAGGTATAAAGTAGAAGATTGGGAAAAGTTTGTAACCCGGGTGAGGGTAAAAAATATGCCTGCGAAAACGCCACAACTAAACGGTGAAACCATAAAACAAGTTGTTCAAGTAGCTTAGCAATCGGTGGCAGTCTTCTTCTAATGAAAACCTACCAATACTATCTCAAACGAATCGGAGAATACGGCTCTGTGCGTGAAGTGCACTATCCGATCGCTCAAGTCGTTGGCTTGCCCCACGTAAAAGCCCAGGAGATTGCAATCTTTGAAGATGGAAAGTTGGGCGAAGTCTTTACCTTAGACAAAGATCAAATTGAAATCCTGCTCTTTTCCAAGGATCCGGTCAAAATCGGTACACAAGTTACACGGACGAATACTACTATTTCGGTTCCCGTCGGTAAAAATCTTTTGGGTCAGATCATAAATCCCTTAGGGGAATCATTTTTTGCCGAGAGAAAGATTGAGGGGCTAAAGGATAGCGTTGAGCTCGACCACGAGGTCAAGGGAATCGCAGATCGCAAAAGAATCCGCCGGCCTTTCTCAACAGGAATAAGCCTAGTTGATCTTTTATTGCCTCTTGGCAAAGGCCAGCGTCAGCTCGTGATCGGTGATCGAAAAACGGGTAAATCATCCTTTCTTTTATCGGTAATAAAAAATCAAATCTTGGAAAATGCGTTGGTGATATATGCGGCGATCGGCAAAAAAAAGAGCGATATCAAAAGACTTCAAGAATTTTTTCAGAAGGAAGGACTTCTTGCCTCGACTCTCATTGTTGCTTCTGACGCGTCTGATTCACCCAGTCTTATCTATATAACTCCCTATACGGCTATTTCGATAGCCGAATATTTTAAAGATTTGGGAACCGATGTTCTTGTCATTTTTGACGACCTCTCAACCCACGCCAAATTTTATCGGGAAGTTGCTCTTTTAGGAGGAAGGTTTCCAGGCCGCGACTCCTATCCGGGAGACATCTTTCATATCCACGCCCGGCTTTTGGAGCGTGCGGGTAATTTCAAACATGATGTCAAAGGAGAAGCCTCGATAACTGCACTTCCGGTTGTGGAGACGATAGAGGGCGATCTTACCGGTTTTATCTCAACCAATATCATGGGTATGACCGACGGACACATCTTTTTTGACAGCGATGCCTATTACAAGGGTCGGAGGCCGGCTATAAACGTCTCGCTTTCGGTAACCAGGGTCGGCAGACAGACCCAAACGCCGCTAAAGCGCGAGATTAACCGCGAAATCACGGCTTTTTTGACAAATTATGAAAAAATGCTGACGTATTCCCATTTTGGTGCGGAGCTTTCGGATAAAGTAAAAACAATTTTGAAAACCGGTCAAAAACTGCAGATTTTTTTCGATCAACATTATAAGCTTATAGTACCTGAAGAAGTTCAGATCATCTTGCTTTCACTCATCTGGCTCAATACGCTAAACGAACTAGCCAACGAAGCTGTCGATACTTTAAGAACAAGGTTAATTGAGCTTTACCAAGATGAGGAAAAGAAAAAAATGCTTAAGGATATTACCCGTTCGGATACTTTTCACGATCTTTTACTCAAAGTAGCGAAGAAGAAAGAAGAACTATTAAGCCTAATAAATGTTCAATCTCAAAGCTCAAATGTCAAATCTACAACTAAAATCTAAAATCTTTTAAAGATTTACGGTTTTAAGATTTGGTTATGAGTTTTGACATCTAACATTTGACATTTTAATCTTGTGCAATATAAAAAACTCATCCAATCCGAGATAGATTTTACTAAGACATTCCGATATATTACACAAGCTTATGAAGAGATAGCAGTGATGCGAATAAGAAAAGTTAGAGCTTCTGTGCTTCAGGCACGTGAGTATTTTACAAAACTGTCTGACGTATATTTTGAAGTAAAGAAAGCATTTGAAAGACAAAAGAAAGAGAAAGAAATTCTGAAACGGACGGAACAGATTCCAGTTAACACCCGCAGGGTGGGTAAGTCAATGAGTACGCTCGCGTCCCAAACACACCCTCAGGGTGCGCAGTCATCGAGTGCGCTCGCGTCCCAAACACACCCTCAGGGTGCGCAGTCATCAAGTACGCTCCCTGAGGGTGAATATAAATATAAATTAAATAAGTCAGTTTCGGTTTTTCTTTCTGCCAACACGACTCTCTATGGAGATATTATTGCTCGTATCTTTAAATTATTTTTGGAGAATATAGATAAAAAAGAGACAGACGTGATTATTATCGGTAGGTTAGGTAGGAGGCTCTATGAGGAGCTGGAGACGAAAAAACCCTACCTCTATTTTGAGCTCCCTGATTTCGAAATAAACTTGGAAAATCTGAAACCTGTGATTTACTACCTTGTCAAGTATAAGACAATCATGGTTTATTACGGCAAGTTTGAAAGCATAGTTACCCAGCAGGCAGCAGCTTCGAATATCTCTGGAGATCAACGATTCGGAGCAGATAAAAAGCCAGGAACTTCATCGGATCCAGGATTGGGAACGAAATTTCTCTTTGAGCCCAGTTTGGAATCGATCATGGCTTTCTTTGAGGATCTTATCACCTTATATCTTTTTCGACAGACCGTCTTTGAGACACAGCTTGCCCGATGGGCCTCGAGAATTATGGCTATGGAAAAGGCTCAAGTCAATATCGAGACACAAATCAAACGTCTGCGTTTTTTAGATACTAAAATCAATCGCGCCGACCAGCAGAAAAAACAGCTCGAACGCCTCTCTGGAATTTCACTTTGGAGAAGATAATTCACGAATTGAATTTTACCCTCTAATCTCCCTTAACCTCCCTTAAAATCCTTTAGCTTCCTCTAACTTTCCTCTAATCTCCTCTAAAATTTTCTACAGGCTAAATTAGCCGCATCATAATACACCTTCATGATTTTCAACAAGTTAGACATATTGACTATAATTATTAAAATAATATAATCTTTCTAGAAACTATGACTGCTGCAAGGATGAGAAGAATTATAGGTTTAGCTTTGATAGGTTTTTCTGTTTTAACGGGAAAAGCAATGGGAGAGGATGGAAGATATCGCGCTCTTTCAGCACAAGAGACTCTTGGGTATGTGGGAACTCTGCAAAACGCAGCTGAAGATTTAAAGACAACACCTTTGGGTTCGGAAGCTTTAGATTCAATCAGGGATAACGCGCTAAAACAAGAGCAAGCTGGAAGGAATGAGTGGGGTCTAGCCATTGGAGTTTTTGGATTGGGGATAGCAAGTGGAAGTGTTTTATTTTTCTGGCCTGAAGGCAAAAAAGGTAAAGCCGAACGCCGTTAGTTTACTTATACCTCCCTAAATTTTTTCAAGTACCTTTAACTTCCATTAAACTCCTCTAATCTCCTCTAGAGTTGCGTGTCAAGAAGCGTGAATTCTTACAAAATCTGATTAACACTTACATTAACATTCAAGAATATGATAAAATAAATAAGATATGAAAAAGAAAATCACTATGCCGGAAATATTTAAAAATCCTCGCTATCGTGGTAAGCATATTATTCTTGCTGCCGGTAAAATCTATACTGCAAAAACCGGAGATGGAGCTGCTGAAATATTGAAGAAACTGGAAAAGAAATATCCCAAGATAACTCCAGAAATTGCTTATTTGCCAAAAGCAAGGTCTCTTATTTTATGGATGTAAAATTTCCGTTTGAGGATAACGGAGATAGCCCTTTTGGACATATTTATAGACCGGTTGCAAAAGTCACTTTAGAATCACCCACTACTCCTAATTTAATAAGTATTTGGATGGTTGTGGATACAGGAGCAGACTACACAATAATCCCTCGTCATTTTTCGGAAAAATTAAGGATATCTTTGGAGAGGGACTGTATTAAAGATATTACTTTTGGTGTTGGCGGTAACCAGACCATATTCTTTTTAAAGTCAAGAATTACTGCAAAAGTTGGAAGAATGGAAAGAAAAATACCTCTTGCTTTTTTTGACAACAATGAAATGCCGGCTTTGCTTGGGAGATTAGGCTTTTTAGAAACTTTCAATACAGAATTTTTGAAAAGTCACATAATTGTCTTTAAGGAATAAAATTAATTTGGACATAACTGTTTAAGAGCGAATTTTTAACTTTTTATCCACCGGAAGCATTAAGGAAAGCAATCGTGAATTACGAAACTCGTGAAGGTGTTATTGCGAAGAGGGAAAATCCAACCTCGGGAGTTAGATATGCTTCCATGACAGTCTAAAAATAATTTTTATCTGCTTGCCCCAGCACCAGAAGGCTCCTGACCGCAGTCAGGAGATGCGTCCAACCTACGAGGTTGTACGGTTTGGATTCGAATCTCCTA
>MFZO01000016.1:8215-8543 GCA_001788015.1 Candidatus Roizmanbacteria bacterium RIFCSPHIGHO2_02_FULL_38_11
CGTGGCTGTGAAGTATTGTTTCTGTATTTTCTAGTCCTGTAGCGCTCCTTGCTACGAATCTATACTTTTCCTGTTGCGTAAGATCTGCTCCCCAGGCAATTGGTTCTTGTGCCACAAGACCTAACAAACCTCCTTCTCCGGGTTTTGTCGGTGTTATTATTGCCCCTCCGCCTCCATGTTTTTCGTCTACTTGTGACAGGTTGACAGTGTAAAAACGAAACAAAGTAGCCAAATACGGAGCTAATGTTCGGGGCTGATAAGAGATCTCTTGGTCTCCATGTTTGCAGGCTTCATCCATATTAATCTTATTATATCAACATAGGGTCTA
>MFZO01000017.1:0-1463 GCA_001788015.1 Candidatus Roizmanbacteria bacterium RIFCSPHIGHO2_02_FULL_38_11
CTATGTAATAGATTATCTTTATATGAATTCAGCATTTTATCCCTTCCCTCCCCATAGGATAACGGAAGATTTCCGATAAGTCAGTGACATGGATCACTTTAAAGTTGAATTGAAAAAACCAGTCGTGGTATACTATTTGGCACGATGGATGACAGACTAAAGAAAAAAATAGAATCTTTCTTTTCAGACTATCCTCTCGGCTTCCGCAAAAAAGGAGAAATGCTCATCGGTCTAGATGGCGAGCCAGACTCTGTGTTCTACTTGAGCAAAGGATATGTAAGGGAGTATGCTTTTTCTGACCAAGGAGTTGAGTTGACACTCCATATATTTGTTCCGGGTTCATTTTTTCCTATGACCTTGGTATTAACAAATATAAAAAACCGCTATTACTATGAAGCTTTGACGCCGATTGAGGTCTATGCGGTACCTAAAGACACGATGCTTAAATTTTTGAAAAGAGAGCCAGGTGTCGTTTTGGATCTTGCAAGGCGAGTTTTTCTTGGCATGGACAAACTTCTTATGCGGATAGAGTATCTGATTCTCGGTAGCGCCCAGAAAAGAGTTATCTCAACACTCTTGTTTTTAGCCAGGCATTTTGGGGTAAGAAAAAATAAAGATATTCAGTTACAGTATCTGTTCACCCATAGAGATATTGCTTCATTTGCAGGAATAAGTCGTGAGACTGCGAGTCGAGAGTTAAAAAAACTTCTCAAAAAAAATTTGATAGCCTACGAGAAACGCTTGATAACTATAAAAAATAGCGATCTCCTTAAAAAACAAGGTGTACTGTGATTTTCGTCACTTTCAAAAGCCATGTGTTAGGCTATTATTGGAGAATGAAGTCGAAGCAAGCGCTTAGAATTATCTTGGTTTTTTCAATCGCAGGATTATTATTCTCGGGATATCTTTCTTACATGGAGCTTTGGGGTGGCGGCTGCAAAAATGCCATAGTCCAGTGCGGCAGTAATTTCTCACTTTTTAATCTCCCGGCTTGTGTTTATGGCTTTTTTATGTATTTAACAATCTTCATCATCGCCTCTTTAGGCCTTTGCGATAAAAAATAAAATAGATCAATAAAATCTACTATAATAACTGAAATAGCGTGACGAAAGAAAAATGGTTTATTATTCTAGTAATGGTTGTGGTTTTTGTGGATCACGCCAGTTTTATCAATAACGGTTTCACTTGGTTGGATCACGGAGATATTGAAGCTGGGAGGGCAGTTTTACCCGTAGCCAAGTTGCCTCGTGCGTTTTTCACCCGGTTTGGTGAAACCGGTTTCTACCGACCGGCAGTAACAATCCTCAACAGCATAGACGCATTTTTTTACGGAAAATCTCCGCAAGGATATCATCTCACTAACGTGTTACTTCATGTAGCAGTAAGCATTGCTTCATTTTTCTTTGCTCTTACCTTTTTTGAATTAAGCTATATAGAAAGCAGCATTGTAGCCTTGATAGTTG
>MFZO01000017.1:1524-8061 GCA_001788015.1 Candidatus Roizmanbacteria bacterium RIFCSPHIGHO2_02_FULL_38_11
TGTCATGTTCACATTTGTGGCGGTATCGGCTCATATCAAGACCAGACGCACGGGAAAAATTATTTGGATCGCAGGATCGATATTTTTTTGGACGGCGGCACTTTTCTCCAAGGAGACGGCACTTTTTTGGATACCAACTCTCATCTTTTTATGGGAATGGACGAAAGGATTTAAAAAGTTGCGTCAACATTCTTTGTATATTGTAACTTTTATTCTTGTTGCTGTTTTGTATGGTATCTTTCGGTTGCAGGCTGTGCCTGAAATCTGGCGCTCAGTCAAAGCAGATTTAAGCTTAAGTGGGGCTTTAGGGACCCGACTGTCAATGTTAACTCAAAGATTGACTGATATTTTTAACCCAACTAAACCAGCCTTTAGCGACGCAGTGTTGGTTAAAGGTATGGTATCGTGGCATACATGGTTAGCTATTTTGAGTATTGTGGCCGGTGTAGTAATTACCTTTAAGAGTAAAAGAAGATCAATCGTGACTCGATTGGCATTTTTTGTCCTGATAGCATTGATTCCTGCTTTATCCATTGTTCCTTTACCACGGTTTAACTCACCGCATTATAGTTTTATCGCTATTCCCGTAGTGGGAATGATTGTAGTTTTGATCGGAAGACAGGTCGTTAGGCGTTTTGGAAATTTGGGAAAAGCTTTATTCGTCTTACTGGTTGGTATTTGGATTTTCTTTATGGCGGTAAGCACCTTTACGGCTGGGTTTCAGTTCAAAGACGATCTAAGGCTATTTGGTCCTGAGGTAAAACGGGATGATAATTTTCGTGAAGGGCATTTTTATCTAGGAGATTATTATCTGCGTCGGGAAAATTACCAATTAGCTGCAAAACATCTGGAAGATTCATTGAGACAAAGGCCAGGCGTAATTGCCTTTGTGGATCGCCCTGCCGCCATGATAAATCTTGCCGGCACATATCTTTCTTTGCGAAAAATAGACGAGGCCCAGAAACTTTTGAGGGAAGTGGCAGAAAAAAACTCCGGAATTAACCATTTAAGATCTCTTTATAATCTGGCGGTGATCGCAGACAGGAAAGGAGCATATCAGGAGATAGTTAATCTTCTAGGTGATGATATATATCAATGGCAACAGCCCGAACCCTTACTACTTTTTGTCAAGGGTTTGGTCAAAACAGGAAATGAAGCTGGGGCAGAGGGCATTCTCAAAAATAGATTATTTATTAATGACTATAAAAAACGTCAAGAGATTATTCAAACATTTCGCTGACTAAAAAGTTATTACTAAGACTGGTCCATTGACTGTTTCCTTGGAGTAGAAATTTATCCCGTTGCTGCTGGTTTCATCGATACCCAAAGACATGAGTTGACCCTGTCTGGCGGCTGCTTCTGACATGATATCTATCTCTACCCAGGTATTGACGGTTGGACCAGAGAATGTATTTATCACACTCTCTAATGAAGATCTATTGTTGTAGTTTAGTGTTGTTTCACCCCAACTTGTATCCGCGACTGATTTTACCGATTGTAAAGTCGGAGACTTATCACCCGCAACTTTTAACCTCAATTTTGCAGAACTTATGGATAAACCGGTTAATCCTGAAAGATCAAATTTAATGTAGGTAATTTTCATCGGGCTGCCGTCAACAAAAAATAAAGTATTTGTGCCATAGTTATTGTTCGGTTTATCACTTCTGACATATGTATCGGCAACTGGACTTAGATTGATTACATTTGGAGTAGGTGTAGGGCTGGGAGTATGGGTTGGAGTTGGGGTGTCGGTGGGTGTAGGTGTAATAGTTGGTGTCGGAGTGTCTGTCGGAGTCGGAGCAGAGGGATCAGGTGTCGGCGTTGGGGTTGGAACCGGAGTGTCTGTCGGAGGGGCAGGAGTAAAGGTGGGTGTGCTGGTATCCTCAATGGTAAAACTGTCGGAAAAATCAGGGCCGTACATAGGGTTAAAGGTAATGGTCATGCTGATGTCTGTTACAACTGCTTTGAGAAATCCGACAGTCGGGTTAGCGTTAACTCCGTTCCATCTGGCAAAATAAGGAGCTTCGGTATCTCCCGTATTAATATCGTAGTTTCCAATCCCGCCTGTTCCAACAATATTCAAGACAGTTCCAGCGCCTTTGCTGTAAGCGTTATCACTTCCGTCATCTACAACACAGTCAGCGTTATATGACCCAGGAACAATGCTGACGCACAAGGGACTATGAGCTAACTGTTTACTTCGCTGATAATTATGATCATGACCTTGTAAAATGAGGTCAACCTTTTTATCGATTAAAAGGTTAAATAGATCTTGTCCCATCCCGCAGGATTTTTTCCCCATGGTAATACAATTGACATGCATAGTAACTACGACCCACTTTATACCTGCCGCTCTGGCTGAATCAATTGCCTCAACGACAAAACTATAATGAGCATTACCAGGCGTATAAGTGTATTGTCCTTCGTCGTTAAATATCATCTGAGGTGATATGGCAATAAAACGTGCCAGAGGAGTATCAACTGGATAATCAAAGAAGTATTCCCTGCTGTATCTTCCTGTTATTGGGCCAAGTCTATGAGGTAGGCAGAGTTCAAAGTTATCAATGTTATTTCCTGCCGGACCATCGTCCTCGTGATTTCCCGGAATAAGCTCGAAGGGAAACGCATCTCCCACTTTACTTTTTACGTAGTCGCACCAGGCAGTTTCCGGTGTCTTACTGCCATAACTTAAGTCCCCCAAAGCTAGGTTGAAATTAGCTCCGGACGAGGCAGGGTTCATACCGTTGAGAACCGCTGTTGTTCGCGTGGAGTTGCTTGAGTAGTCGCCTGCAGCAGTAAAAGTAAACGATGTTGGAGTTTGGGCAAAGCTCTTAACGATAAACAGAGATAAAACCAACGCAGACAAAAAAGTTGAGAAGAGTAAAAGAGCCTTGTTCTTAAAAAAAAATAATTTTGGCTTTATTGTCATAACTTAAATGGAGAAATCCTATATTAACATATTAGAGGTTTATTCTAGTTTGTCAATATCCAATTAAACAGTTATGGTGATATAATTGAAAAATATGCTCAAGATCGGGATCGTAGGACTTCCGAACGCTGGTAAATCGACGCTTTTCAACGCTTTGGTGACGAAACCGAAAGCCGGGGTTGCGGCGCATCCCTTTACAACAATTGATAAAAATATAGGCGTAGTTGAGGTTCCGGATGATACGCTCTTTCAGCTCGCCAAAATTGAAAATATAGGAAAGGTGACGTCGGCAACGATAACTTTTGTTGACATTGCTGGTCTCATCAAGGGTGCCCACCAAGGTGAAGGGTTGGGAAATCAGTTTTTACATTACATCCGTGAGGTAGATTTGATATTACATGTTGTCAGATTCTTCAAAAACGAGAGCGTCCCTCACGTTCACTCGAAGGTCGACCCTGAAGAAGATGTCGCGATAGTAAACGAGGAGCTACTTTTAGCAGATATACAGACTATAGAGAAAAGATTAGAGAAGGAAAAGGTAACTCCTGAAGAGCGCTCGGTCTTGAGGATAGTCATAGACAAGCTTGATCAGGGAATCCCTGCCTCTGAAATAAAGTTTGAAGATAAAGAGACGAGTTTTGTAAAAACCTTTAACCTTTTGAGTCTAAAAAAGCAGTTATTGATTGCCAATATCGATGAAGACGAGATACTGCAACCTGCGAAAAAAATAGCCGGAAGCGAAGTTTTATCTATAAGCGCAAAATTTGAAGCGGATCTCAACGAATACAAATGGGTAGAGCAGCAAAAGATTTTAAAAGACCTTGGTCTTAAAAAGACAGCCAAAGACCAAGTGATAAAAGCTACTTACCAGGCTTTAGACGCGATAACATTCTATACAATCGCAAAAAGGAATGAAGCGCGAGCTTGGCCGCTGGCAAGAAACTCAAAAGCAATTGAAGCGGCAGGTAAAATTCATACCGATTTTGCAAAGCACTTTATAAAAGTAGAAGCAATCAACGCGCAGGATCTCATCAGTATTGGCTCCTGGCATAAAGCCCACGAGTCCGGAAAGATTTTGGCACACGGTAAAGACTATATAGTTAAAGACAAGGATGTCTTAGAGATAAAGGTGGGAATAAAAAATAAATGAGATATATGGGATTTCACTATTTTAACAATAAATGGGTTGGCGAAGGAGACTTAAAAATCTCGGTATTTGATCTATCGGTAGTTCGAGGCTTCGGCTGTTTTGATTTTCTACGCACTTATAAGAATAAGCCTTTTCGACTTTCTGACCATCTTGATCGTTTATTTAATTCGGCCAAGCTTATAGGTATAAAAGTTCCTAAAACCAAAAAAGAGATTTTAGAGATAGTCTATGAAGGAATTAGAAAAAATAACTTTAAAGAGACAAATATAAAGATGATTGTTACGGGAGGTATAAGTACGGACTCTGTAACTCCCGGTAGACCCTCAGTCATTATCATCTTTATTCCGGCAGAAAATTATCCTAAAATTTTTTATGAACGCGGTGTTAAGGTTATAACTTTTGAAGAAACCCGCACGCTTCATCTGGCAAAATCGTTAAATTACTTGGCGGCAGTTATCGCCCTGCAATTAGCTAAGAAAAAAGAAGCAGAGGAGGCGCTTTATATAAACGGTAAAGGAAAAATCTACGAAGCAACTCGGTCTAATTTTTTTGCAATCATTGATGGTAAATTAGTTACGGTAAGAAAAGGTATATTATTTGGAGTCACAAGACAAGTAATTGTTGAGATTGCCAACAAATTAAGAATTCCTGTAGTTGAAAGAGACATTTTTATCAAAGAAATAAAAAATTTCAAAGAAGCTTTTATTACGGCTTCAAACAAAGAAGTCATGCCAGTTGTACAGATTGATGATAATAAAGTTGGTGATGGAGAGGTTGGACCGATAACAAAGAAGTTGATGTCCGGTTACAAAAACTTAACTCAAACAACCTGATCGATTTTTTTTAATCTGCGAAGATATTTTTCCTGCTTGAGCGCGCTAGTTGTTATAAAAATATCGACTAATTTTTTGGCTTCTTCAAAGTCCAGGTAATCTGAAGGAAGGGCAAGCATATTTATATGGTCGTTTTCCCGCATGTGCTTGACTTGGCTTTCGTCAAACGCCAGACCGCAGTAAATTCCTTTATGGCGATTGGCGCTGACTGCGATGCCGTTGCCCGATCCGCAGATTCCGATGCCTAAAAATTCTTGCGGATTCTGAAGGACTGCCTCCGCGACCTTTTGAGCAAAATCTGGGTAGTCGTCAAGCGGATCCAGTTGGAAGTTCCCCAGATCCTCAACGCGAATGTTTTTTTCCTGTATGTATTCGACGAGTTTATTTTTTAGTTCGAATCCCCTGTGGTCAGCCGCGATGAAGATGGTCATGTTTACATTGTAACATGTAACACGAAACACACAACACTAATAATTTGTATTTATTAAAATGTTACATGTTATATGTTTTATGTTTCATGAGAATTGTTTGACACCCATTGCCACTTAAATTTCAAAGCGTTTGACGGTAAAGTTGACGGGGTTATAGAGAGTGCTAGAAATGCTGGAGTAAATTACTTTGTTGTTCCGGGAACGGATGTAGAGTCTTCTAAAAAAGCTGTCGAGATTGCGGAAAAGTTTAAAGGAGTTTATGCGGCTGTTGGAATTCATCCGCACCATATTTATCAATATCAAATAGCAAAAATAAAATATCAATCCTTCGATAAACTCAGGATTGATCCTGAGCGAAGTCGAATGGATCAAAAATACATATTAAATATTAAAAATGATTTAATACAGATTGAGAGATTGTTAACCTCCACAAAAGTAGTTGCCGTTGGTGAAGTAGGGATAGACCGTCATATTTACAAAAATACAAAATATCAGGATTATAATATTGGAGAAAATTTTATTGATTTGCAAAAGGAATTCTTTATTGAGCAGTTAAAATTAGCCCATAAATACAAAAAAACCTTGATTATTCATAACCGCGAAGCAAAAAAGGATATTTTGGAGGTTCTTTCAAACGATCAACAATTAGCAATCAACAATAGAATTGTTTTTCACTGTTGTGAGCCTGACTTTGTAGAGACGGGGCATGCCCCGTCTCTACTTCGTTTTGCAAAAAAGCACAAAATTTATATAGGAGTAGACGGTGATGTAACTTATTGGAAAGAAAAACAGGATTTTGTAAAAAAGATTCCGCTGGAAATGTTGGTTTTAGAAACCGACTCGCCATTTATTTTGCCTCGCCTTAATCGAGACATCGGTAAGCAAGAAAAACATTTAAAGTTTCCGAACGAGCCGAAAAACTTGCCTTTAATCGCCTCATGCATTGCTGCAAAAATTGGAATCTCGCTTGATAAGTTAGAAAAGATAACAGAAGAAAACAGCAAGAAGTTATTCGGTATTTCTTAGAATCCTAGAACTCCTACTTCAACCACTGTGTCGCCGGCCCTGGTTAGCTTTTGAAGAGTCGGCGTTTCAAGATGATCTTTTGAACCTGCTGAGGTGACATAGAAGATGACGCGGTGATAGCTTTGTGGTTGAGGCTCGATTGAAACCGGAATGACTTCGTCGAGCGTC
>MFZO01000018.1 GCA_001788015.1 Candidatus Roizmanbacteria bacterium RIFCSPHIGHO2_02_FULL_38_11
TAACAAATCCAATATTTCTATTTACAATTTTTATTGCGGCATTATGAAGTTTTTCTTTTGATGTAGACCAAGTTAGATTTTCTAATACAACCGGTTTTATCCCTAAATCAAACAAATCATAAGCAGTAGCTAACACGCAACAATCGGTATCAAATCCACATAAATCAATCTCTTGAATATTATTTGTTTTAATAGATTCTATTATTTGTGTTTTTTTTGCAGCAGATAAGACATTTTTATAAACCAAATTTTTTTTATTCGTAAATTTTGATAATTCATCGCATAAATCTGTATCTGGAGATTTTGCACAATCTTTCCATTCAGAAAATTTCCAAAGTGAAGAATTTTTATCATTCCTGAAGATTGTAAAATAAACTACAGAATATTTTTGAAGATTCTGTTCTAAATATTTTTGGATCCTATTAATAATAGGTTTAATAATTGATTCAGTCCTTTTATTTAGAAAATACTTTTGAATATCAATAACAATAAGAGCTTTATTCATGGAAATATTATATCAAAAGTCCGAATCCTAACCCCTGTTGAAATAGTTTGACATATTGAGGCGAGACTAGAAAATTAGCTGGGGGACTAGGAGTCGGACCTAGATAGCAGCTTCCAAAGAGCTGCGTCCTACCATTAGACGATCCCCCAAATAAAAAATAAATTTTAAAGTGCGTAGATATTTTACCACGTCAAACGTGGCTTTAGCAAAAAAATTAGCTTGTAATTATTCATACGTAGATGAACATCAGACTAATTTGAATGGATTTATTGGTTTGAAGTCGGGAATGCCCTTGAAATCTTTTACATTCACGGTAAAGAAGTTATAAACTTCATTATCCAAATATGTCGACGCGAGATAAAGATCAAAAAAGCTTTTTCTTTTATATAATTTTAAAATCTCATGATACTTCATTAACGTTGAGGGTCTAGGTGTAACTAAAGTAAACTCAAAACTTTCAAGAAATAATCCTACTCGTTTGACTACATCCTTTTTATCTAAATGATAAAACGTAATCAATACTTTTTCTATCTCAATGATGTTTTGTTGAGTGATAAAAAAATTACTTTTTTCAATAGATGCAAAAAATTCTTCCGTCTTTAGGAAAAATGGCGACTTCTTATCCAAGGCATAGATAATAATATTTGAATCAAATCCCCATTTTTCTTTTGAGATATTTATCATATAACTTTTCCCTGCTGGGAATTTTTTTTACACCTAAGGAGAAAACGCCGAGAGTCTTCATCGGATCAATCTTCTTTCCTTTCTTTGTTAAACTACTACCTGTAACTTTCTGTTCCAAAGAAGAAACTACATATGCGCTAAAACTTTCTCTTAAAAATGCCGCGTTAACTTTTGCCTGTCTATATAAATTTTCAGGAATAGTGATAGTCGTTCTTATCAGTTTTTTCATATAGTATGATAATAATACTTTCATACTAATTTGTCAATTCCTGGCAATAAAGACTTTATAGATTCCCGTTTTCACGGGAATGACATCTGTTAATTACGGGGTTGGAGTAGAAGTTAAGGTTGGAGTGACTGTAGTAGTTGGTCCTGCGGCTTTTGTTGGTTTGGGAGGAAGAGTGAAATCTTTTACCTGGACGGTTTCGGTTATCTGATTTAATGTTTTATCCCAGATACCCTTAATTCTTACCCTGTGACTTAGCTGAAGATCGGCATAAATCATAGCTTCCTCATTGCGCTTTACAAACTTTGTTGAGCCGCTGAAATAAACTGTTTGATCGCCTCTTTGTTTTGAATTAATGATAAAATTGTCGCTATTTTTTACCGTCACGTCTCCCAAAAATACTCCATGGCGCTTCATTATGGATAAGTTCCTAATCAACCTGGCTAAGATAGTTGTTTTTGCATCATCGGTAAATTTTCCGTGTACATTTACTTTATTGCCGACTGAAAATTCGTCCAGCGAGGACCTTCCCCAATAATGTCTTTGGAAGTGGGTATTCGAATCGGTATTTACCGTGTAAATTTTTCCGTCCTTACTGATTGAAAGAATTGTGCCGGAAATTGCAGTTATCTCTCCTCCGATAATTTTTGCGACCTGATTCTTTAAAGTATCAAACTTTTGCTTGAAGTCTTCCTTAATGCTTTGTATTTTATCTTTAAGTTCATTTCTCAGTTCTTTTTTTTCGGCTCTTATTGAAGGTCTTAATCCACCCAAATCTTTGGCGTCAACAACTGTAGGATACAGTAAAACAAGTGATAATAAACTTAGAACTAAAATGTAGTTTTTCCTTTTCATAACAATTAATATGCAATTTTTACCAAAAAGTTTCAAGGTACCAGTCGGCACCTTGTTAACCAGGTACAATTCTGCACCTGGTTCTAATCTGTCGGCTCGTGAATGACAGTCAATTCTCTTTCCGCGTAATTGCCGTCATCGTCGCTAGCGGTAATGACGACTACATTCTCTCCTTCCTCAAGGGTGATAGTCGTGGAAAAGTTGCCCTGCGAATCTGCCGTTAACTCACTTTCGTTGATAAAAACTTCCGCATTCGGCTCTGTTTTTCCGCTGACTACAAGTATAGGATCTGATACCGTAGCGCCATTGACGGGACTTGTTACTTCCAAAAAAAGTCCTTCTTCGATTAAGCTTTCCGGTTGCGGAGTAGTCTCTGCATCTTTCTCCAAAACTGTCTCTCCCGAAGGTTCTCTCTGTTCCGGATAAGGCGCCGGTGTTTGCTTTTTCACTACGTTGAAAAATAAGATGGCAAGTACCACAATTGTCACGACAATGACAGTAAACAAAATCTTGTTCTCGTTTTGATTTTTTACCATAAGAAAACGGTCTTAATTTCTAATGCACAAACCAAAATTTGACAATTGAATTTATCTTATTTTTTACTTTAACAAAATTCTGCATAAACTTAACGACTAGGAGAAAGGATAAAACGATAGCCACGATCGCCAGGAACATCTCAACTTTGGGTAACTCCTGCAAAAATGTAGCGGTCACTTCTCCTATATTCTCGCTGACAACGCCTAAATCTTCGAAGAAAATTTCGAAAACGTCCAATGTTTGTTGTTGTATCAGTTCTCGAACTATGAAAACGCACAGCAAAATGCTCCCCAAAATAAGACTCATCATTGCCAAGAGACGTAGAGCGAGTTCTGACAAAGTCTGTCTTGTTTCAAAAGAATAAACCTTTTTTAAAATTTTTTTTTCAAGTTTTTTCATGCGTTTTAAGTTTGCTCAATCGCAAACGTGCCCTCCTGATGATCGTTCTAACGGTGTTGATCGGTCTGCTCAAATACTTTGCAATCTCCTTGTAAGAGTATCCTTCGCTTACTAATTTTAACGCTTTTCTTTGTTCTTTTGGTAGTCTAACAAGTTGTTTTTCGATAAGATCGGTTTCCGGGTACTCTTCTTTTTCTTCTGAAGCAATTTCTTCATCCAAAGGTATCGACGCCTTTCTCGCTCGCCAAAACATCTTCATTTCATTTCTTACGATCTCATATAGGTACGGTAAAACCTGTTTATCTTGATCAAGCCGTCCTACTGCTTTGTAAAGTTGAACGAACGAATTCTGGACAATATCTTCGACATCTTCCCTGTTAGAGATTTTTTTAAAAACATAGTTGTAGATCCGCTTTGTGTATCTTTTAACAATATGGGCAAAATAATCAATTTCGCCATTTTTTATTCGGATGATTACTTCTTTATCGCTTAAAACCTGCATAGACCATATATGATACAATATGCTTGTTCATATAATGAATATGCTATGAAGACCGGAAAAGTTTTACTTATCGGAAGGCCGAATGTCGGAAAATCAACCTTTTTAAATAACCTTATTGGTCAAAAAGTAGCCATCACTTCACCCAAACCTCAAACCACCCGCTTCCCGATCAAAGCCCTATATGAAGAAGAGCGCGGCAAAATCGTATTTGTCGATACGCCTGGAATTTTTTCGTCCCGAGGACGGCCGGCCACCGGTTGGGGTCTGGCAAAAAAAATAAATGAAAAAACTTTTCAAGCCATCAATGAAGAAATCGATTTGGCAATCTACATGATCGACCATACCAGAAGGCGCGATTTTGAAGAGGCAAAAGTAATCGGTACTGTCAGAAAAATTAACAAACCAAAAATATTAGTCATCAATAAAATTGACGTCCAAGATAAGACATATCTTCCCCAGTACAAATTTCTGGAAGATGAGATTCCTTATGTTTTTCAGATCTCAGCCTTAAAGAAATTACACATAAAACCACTTATTCAGAAAGTTTTTAGCCTGTTGCCTGAAAGTTCTACCGTAACCTCCGAGGTTGGGGAATTCGCCGAAGGCGAAGGAAAAACCTCGGAGGTTGAAAAGAGAGTTTACCCACTTCTTAACATCGATAGTAAAACCTTTGTCTCCGAGCTAATCCGGGAAAAAGTTTTCCTGATGATGGGTGAAGAAATACCGTACACGACCACTACGGTTGTTGATGAGATTACGGAAAGGAAAAATGGAATTATGTACATCAGAGCTAGAATATTGACAACTGAAGACCGCTATAGAAGAATGCTCGTCGGTGCAGAAGGAAGAAAAATAAAAGAGATCGGTAGTTACGCTAGAAAAGAAATTGCTTTAGCGACTGGAAAAAAAGTTTATCTCGATCTCACCGTTGAAACCGATCCCCACTGGCAGGAAGTCTTCTATTCTTAAGTTGTATGAGTCAAAAAAAGATTAACGACTCCATCTTTAAATTTATTTTCCTTAATAATCTCATTTACTCTATCCGTAATATCGATAATTTCTTTTGATTTTTTTGTATTAATGATTAATGTAAACATGTATTAATTAATCTCCTCAACTTAGAACATCGAGGTAACTAAAAACTATTGTCATTCCCGATCTAATCGGGAATCTATATTAGTATGTCATCCTGAACTTATTTCAGGATCTGGATTACCGCTTCCGCCAGGTTACCGTCTGGTACCTGGCTTCCGCGAGAATGACAGAAATATCTTCATTCAAATCATAACAAAATCTTCTGATAAAATTTAGTCATGGACGAAAAAATCAGAAAACATTTTAGAAAAGTAGACCCTATTATCTTTTCTGTAGTTAACAAAGTCGGCGTTCTTGGCCCAATGATCTCCAATGACTATTTTTCCGATTTATGTGAGATTATTATCAATCAACAACTATCGGATAAGGCCGCTGCAACGATATTTACTCGCTTTAAAAAGATATTCCCAAAAGGTGAAATTACTCCTCAATCTCTTCTCAAACTGTCTGATGAAAAAATCCGCTCGTGTGGAACCTCCAATGCAAAAGTCAGTTTTTTGAAGGATCTTGCGAAAAAGATTTTGGCTGAAGAATTGCAACTTGATGAACTTGATAAACTAACCGATGAATTAGTAATTACAGAGTTGACTAAAGTAAAAGGGATCGGACCTTGGTCGGCGGAAATGTTTTTAATGTTTACCTTGGGAAGAGCAGATATATTTTCTCACGGAGATCTGGGACTTCGAAATGCTATCAAAAAACTCTATAAATTTAAAAAAGAACCAACAAAAAAACAAATCGAAAAAATTGTTGAAAAATGGATTCCGTATCGTACATATGCCTCTCGAATCTTATGGAAGAGTTTGGAATTAAAGTAGTTGTTCTATTTTTGCTGCCATAATAAAATCGTTTTCGGAAAGGCCGCCAATCACATGCGTCGTCAGTACGATCTTAACTTTGTTGTAAAGTAAGTGAATATTTGGGTGATGATTTTCTTTTTCGGCTAAATCTGCAACTTTATTAACAAATAAAATCGCTGCCTTAAAAGTTTTGAATTTAAACGAATGGCTGATCTTTTTATCTTCGCTGACTTCCCATTGTTTCGTCAGCTGCGAAAGATAATTTTTGATTTCAGCGTCAGTTAATGATGGTACTCCGCCTTCACAAGGCAGGCATTTTTTGTTTAACAGATTATTTTTCATACCTTTCATTTATAATCAAAAAGCAATAGTTGATTGATCTTTCTTTTGAACTTTGTCAACGCCCGTTTTTCTATTTGTCTGACTCGCTCTCCAGTCACCTTCTGTTTTCTTCCTATCTTATTTAGCGTTTTTTTCTTCAATCGATACAGTAAAATCTCTTTTTCTCGATGAGTCAACTCCTTGGAGTCTCTGATGATAGAGGCGAAATATTCTATGGACTGGTTAGACATCTCATTACCCGAACAGGCTTTATTATACCACTTTTACTTAGATGCTCTCACCTGAACAAGCTGGAAGAAATTACCGTCAAGATCCTCAAAAGTCGCTATATATCCATAGCCTTCAACATGATAGATATCCTGTGTTTTTTTAACCCTGGCTTTAGTTAACCTTTTTACTTCTTTTTCGATATCGTCAACTTCCAGATTAATCATCATGCGTTCCGGAGTTTTATTCTTTCCTTTTATCTTTGAATGGTCAATGACATATAGCGGAGTTCCCTGTTTCATCTTAAATTCATACACTTCATCTTTTTCCCCCATCATGAATTCATTTGTGACTTTAAGTCCAACCTTTTCTTTATAAAAATCAGCTAATTTTTTTGCGTTTTGGCTAAAAAGCAAAACACTCTCCATTCCTTTGATCATTTATTATCACCGCCTTTTGCTAGAAACTGTTTACGAATTTATAATGAGTAATTACAGTTTCTTGCATCCGCCAAAAAACGCTCCTCAAGACGACGAGCGAATAGCGTCGAGTTTAGTCTTGAGGAAAGTTTAGGCAGACGCCTATTCCTTATTATATGTGATTTATATCACAAAGTAAATGGTGGTGGATTAAAGAAGACCTTTTAAGCGATCCAGGCATTCCTCTTTTCCCAGGATCTCCATCGATTCATTTAGGGGTGGTGAGATTTTCTTGCCGGTTATCGCAACTCGCAGCGTCATAAAAAATTCTCCTGTCTTCACTCCTTCTTTTTTTGCCAGATCTTGCATAGTTTCACCTATTTTTTCTGCCTTCCAATCTGACATCGTCGATAACGAGTCCTGCATTTTTTTTAATAGTACTTTTTTGGAAGATAAATCAATATCATGTTCCTGCGGCTTTTTGAAAAAAAATTCACACAGAGGCAAATAATCAGAAAGTTTCTTCATTCTCTCTTTTATCAATGGTATTGTTTTTTCAACTAATTTTTCAGGGTATTCTTTTTTATAAAAATTAAAGATTTGAGTTTTGAGATTTGAGTTTTGAGACTTCCTTATGTATTCTCCGTTTATCCATTCAAATTTTGTCATGTTAAAACGATGCGGATTAGTATTAACTTTTTCCAAAGTAAAAAGTTTGATCGTTTCGTCTTTAGTAATAATTTCTCGGTCCCCACCGGCAGACCATCCCAACAAAGTCAAATAATTAAATATTGCTTCCGGAAGAAATCCCATCGCTCGATAATCAGATATTGCTACTGCTCCATGACGT
>MFZO01000019.1:0-33511 GCA_001788015.1 Candidatus Roizmanbacteria bacterium RIFCSPHIGHO2_02_FULL_38_11
TTGTGGGTAAAATTCGGTGGTTTAGATTTTCTTCTTAAGCTAAAGTCTTTCTAAAACCTGTGGCACATGTTTTTCTTCTAGTTATGGGATAAACAAAACAAGGACGGTTACACTGAAATTACTTGTTATCAATTGCAACCGTCCTATGTGGAATTTTAGCAAACTTTTAGGTTGTTCAGGATTTTCAGTTGTTAAATGTAGTTCTGATGATAAGCGTGTATTCTTCCATCTTAAACGGCGAAGGAATACCGCCGTATGTCAAAAGTGTTCAAAACGAACAAAAATCATCTACGATCAAACATCTGAAAGAAAGTTAAAACATGGAACAATATTGGGTAAAATCTGTACGATATTTTTTCGTACAAGAAGATTTTACTGTGTTTACTGTAAGGTGGTATTTGTTGAGGAGACAAATATCGCTTCAAAGTATCAACGAGCAACATTAAAACACAAGAAAGAAGTAGTTTTTAATCTTTCTGATAGATCATTTCTGTCTGGAACCAGAAAGTACAACGTCTCTTATCATACCCAGAGAAAATGGCTTAATGAGGTTGTAAAAACTGAGGTCTTTAATTTTTCTGAGGAGGAAAAAGAGGCAACTCCCTTTGTTTTGGGTATTGACGAGGTATCGTTCTCAGGCCACAAGATGCTGACGACAGTTGGGAACATTTCAAAACACAGATTAAAAGGAGTGATGACCTCAAAAAACAAGACAGACCTTAAAAAACTCTTACGATCTCTGTCTCCGACTGTGAAATCGATAATTTCCGAGGTTGTTATCGATATGTGCGATCTCTACTTGTTTACAGTACGGGAAGTACTACCCGAAGCTTCAGTTGTCGTTGACCATTTCCACGTTATCCAGGACGCCAACCGTAGACTTGATGAGGAGAGAAGATTACTTCAGGATATTTACAAGAAACCAATCAAACGCTACATTCTGACTAAAAACAAAGAGGACTTAAAGTACTGGCAGGTTTTAGAGCTTGAGAATATTATGAAGCACTATCCGGAGCTTAAGATGTATTGGGAAACAAAGGAGAGGCTAAGAACCATGTACAAAGCAAAAACAAAAGAGGAGGCTGAGGAAAAACTAAGACTCGTCATCTCCACTCTCTCCTCAACGGATGACGGAGAATTAATTACTTGGGGAAATACTTTGTCCCGCTGGAGGGAATATATCCTGAACTATTTCAACAACAAGTCAACCAATGGGTATATGGAGGGGATGCATAACAAAATTAAGCTCATCAAAAGAATTTCGTTCGGATTTAAAAACAAAGAAGTGTTTATTCAGAAAGTAATGCTATCGGTTTTAATTACAACCCTATTGTTACCACAACTTTTATCATAGAACCAAAAGCTGCTTGACTTTATCGACTTAATAATTTATATTTTGGGATATGCAAAAAAAAGGAAACACTCTGCTAGTCGTACTTCTCCTTGTCGTCTCGTTCTTTGCAGGCTATCTTTTCTTTAAAGTTAAAAACCTCGAACAAGGTAAAACGCTTGGAACAGCTCAACAAAATCAACCTACACAAACACCACAAAGACCGACAGAATTAAAAATCAAAAAACCAGAGCCAAATGAACACTGGAGGGGAGACAAAAATGTACGATTTGTTTTGGTAGAGTATTCTGATATGGAATGTCCGTTTTGTAAACAATTCCATCCATCTATGCAAAAACTATTAAATGATTACGGCGGTAAAATTGCCTGGGTCTACAGACAGCTTCCTTTACCATTTCATTCTAAAGCTCAGAAATCAGCAGAGGCAACGGAATGCGCTGCAGATCTTGGGGAAAACGATGCTTTTTGGAAATTGTTAGATCTCATCTTCGAAAAAATGCCGGATATGGAGCTATCACAATTGCCGTCTTTAGCTTCAGAAATAGGGCTTGACGAATCAAGCTTCAGCGAGTGCTTGGATAGCGGAAAGTTTGAAAAAAAAGTCAAAGATCAGTTGGCTGAAGGAGAAAAAGCCCAAGTACAAGCGACTCCGACAAGCGTAATCTATGATCTGAAAACTGGAAAAACGAAACTCGTTGAAGGTGCTGTCCCTTATGAGAGTTTGAAACAATCGCTCGACGACTTCATGACTCAAAACAAATAACCACTCGTTCTTCTTTACATAAAGAAATTCAAAATAAAGGAAAAAATTGAACGTGTTGAAAGTATAACACGCATCTTATAGAATAAAGAAAATTATTTCCTTCATGCCCACCAAAAAACAGGGAAAGAAAATGTCTCAAGCAGAAGCTACTTTAGTAAATGCCAAAAATGCTCTCATTGGAGCAGTTATCGCAGCTATTATTGGTGGAATATTCATCCTATTAAATGGATACATAAATAAAAACACTCCCCAGGTAGAAATTATTGATAAAACTGGATCTGCAGCCAGTAGCAGTGGTAATCTTGGCACAGATAATTTCGGACAAAGTTTTACACAAAGTAATATTTTCTCTCCGGGAAATAACGACAATCCTGAAAACCAATCGGCTCTGGGCTTTTTTAAAGCCGCACTCCAATATCAATCAGAAAAAAACTGGAAAGCTGCACGCCAAAGCTATGCTAAGGCCGAGGAACTCTATAAAAAAATCAACGATATCGTCTCTCTAGGTCATATTAAAAATAATCTGGGCAATATCGAAACTAACCAAAACAATATGGGATCGGCTCAGGAACATTATAACGAAGCTATCAATTTATATCAGAAAGCCATTGACCAAAGCAATAAAGCCGATGACAAAAAAAGGTACCGCCATTTGCAGGCAAGTACTTACTACAACCTGGCACTTTTGTATCGAAATAATATCAAAGATGATGATAAAGCCTTTGAATTCTGCCAAAAGGCCGCCGATACGATCGATACAACAGCCAAGGAACGATTACCCGGAAGGATTTACTTTACGATGGGCATGATAAAATTTGACAAAAAGGACTATAAGGCAAGCGTCGAGTATTTTAAAAAATCATCGCAATACTATAAAAATCTACAAGCGGACGATTTAATGGCAGAATCCTTTTACTTTCTTGCCCGATCGTATAACGATCTCTTTAAACAGGCTAAAAACAATCAAGAAGAAGTCTCTTTTGCTAAACAGGCTATCGAAGCCTATAAAGTGGCTCTTCCTCTTTTTGAAAAAAACCAGGACGACAAGAAGGTTTATACCCTTTTCGAGTTGGGCAACTTAGAAGAATTCCTGGGAGAGTATAAAGAGAGCGTTGCCTACTTTACACAAGCTGCCTATTTGTATCAACTGATGAAAGAGGATTATAACGAGGGAGTTTCTTGGGAACGTACTGGCCTAGCCTACCAACAGATTGAAGACCACCATGAAGAGAACTGTTACAATGCGCATGAAAGTTGGCGAAAAGCTCTTATTTTATACAAAAAGGAAAAAAAAGAGAAGGATATGGACGATATACTCTCTCAAGTCGTACCTCAAGTTGGTGGTGGTATGGTCTGCTGGGATGAAGAAGTCGCACAAGAATTTAAAGCAATTCGAGGAAAATAGTTTATATCTTATTTTTTGTGGCGCGTACCGGATTCGAACCGGTGATCTGAACGTTGAGAACGTCCTGTCCTGGGCCGCTAGACGAACGCGCCTACTTTAAATATATTTGACTTTCGTCCTTTAATTTAGTAGTATTTTATCACCAATCCCCTAACAGTACAAGGCTGTACAGAAAGAGGGGATTTGTTGTTTATGAAAAAAGTTCAATTAACAAAACAAGGTTACGAAAATCTGCAAAAGGAATACGAGCAACTGACTAAAGTAAAGAGAGCCCATGCGGTTCAGAGATTGCATGACGCAAGAGCCATGGGTGATCTGTCAGAAAACAGCGAATATTCGGCGGCTAAAGAAGAACTTGCTTTTATTGAAGGAAGAATACAGGAAATTGAGGAGCTTCTCAAAAACGTTGAAATCGTTCAAAACAATTCACACGGCAATAGAATAACTTTGGGCAACCATGTTACTGTCCAAGTAAACAATCAGACGGAATTACTCCAAATAGTTGGCGAATTTGAGGCCGACCCGTTGAATAAAAAACTCTCTTCGCTATCACCCATTGGCAAAGCTTTGATAAATAAACAAGTCGGCGAAGAAGTGGAAATACAAGTCCCAGACGGAAAATTAAAATACAAAATACTTGAAATCAGCTAATTTTAGTGTAAAATTATCTTGTTAAAAGCGCTTTAATAGAGACCCCCGCCGAGGCGGGGCAAGACTCTATGAGCTTCGGGAAGAACCCCCGCCAATGGCGGGGGAATAGAACCCGACGGGAAAGCCCGTTAACGCTTCGAATGAGTCCTGATTGAATCAGGAGAAACAAGGTGGTACCGCCCTTATTTATAAAGAGCCCTTGTTAAATCGTCGGAATAGACGGTTTGACAAGGGCTTTTTTTATACTCTCAGAGCCTGTTTGAAAACTAGCTTTTTTGTCATTTCGACCGAAGCAAACGAAGTGAGCGAAGTGGAGAAATCTCTCTACAAAAGCCTGTAAGAGATTCCTCGACTCGTTTCACTCGCTCGGAATGACACTGTTAGGAGTTTTCAAACAGGCTCTCAGTTCCCGATTCATCGGGATTACTGAGAGTAAACCCGTCCGAAGCCAACATTCGGCTGCGTGGATGTAAACCACGAGACTAATTTGAGCGGAGGCGGGTTGTTAAAAGTTATTTTTAATTTATGAAAAAATCTCTTTGCCCTGTCTGTGATGTTGAGGTGACTCTCGAAAATAATACCGAGGAGTCAGAAATTATCAGTTGTCCAGAATGCAAAACTAGGCTTGTCGTAACAAGCTTGAAAATGAAAAGCGCGATTCTTGAAGAAGCCCCAAAAATTGAGGAAGATTGGGGAGAATAAAAATATGGTTACAATCGGACTTTTACACACGACTATCCGTGGAGATGAAAAACTTATCTTAGAAGCAGCAAAAAAAAGAAACGTAAAAGTAAAGCTCATTGATGTTAGGGAAGAAATTTTTAATCCGAAAAATTATAAAATCGACTTTGATCTTGCTTTAGAACGTTGTGTATCGACAGTTAAAGGAATGCAGGCCACCCGCTTTTTTGAATCCTTAAATGTTCCTGTCATCAATAGCTCCGCAGTCGCTGCAATTTGTGAGGATAAGTTTATTACCTCGCTCATCCTACAAAAAGCAAAAGTGTCCACTCCCGAATTTGCTTTAGTATTTAACACCAAACAGGCCTTAAAGGCGGTCGAACAAATGGGTGGATTTCCAATTGTGATTAAGCCGCCTCTTGGTTCATGGGGAAGGCTTTTAGCTAAAGTTAATGACATCGATGCGCTTGAAGCAATTCTTGAACATAAAGATGTTTTAGGCTCACCATGGCAGAAAGCATACTACTTACAAAAATATGTGAAAAAGCCAGGCCGGGACATCAGGGCCTTTGTGATTGATGGAAAAACAATATGTGCCATCTACAGGCATTCTCCTCATTGGATTACCAATACGGCAAGAGGTGGCATTGCAAGCAATTTTCCAGTGACTAATGAATTAAGTAAGCTCGCCAAAAAAGCCTCCGATGCAGTTGGCGGCGGTATATTATCACTCGATATATTTGAAACAGACCATGGGTTAGAAATAAATGAAATCAATCATACGACTGAGTTTAAAAACTCGGAGAGACCAACCGGAGTCAGCATATCTGGGACAATAATTGATTATTGTATTGGAAAAGTAAAAAAACTATGATAAAGGCATCGATATACGGAGCTTCGGGTTATGCGGGAGGAGAGATCCTTCGCCTTCTTCTTTCGCATCCAAAAGTTGTTGTTGCGCAAGCAACGTCAAGACAATTTGCCAATGAACCGATCTCATTAATTCATCCAAATCTTAGGAAAAAAACTGCCCTTAATTTCTCTCATCCTGATGATTTAAAAAAATGCGATATTCTTTTTGTGGCTTTGCCAAATGGCAAGTCGATGTATCTTATGTCTAAATTAAAAAAGTTAGCTGAAAAAATTATTGATCTCGGCGCTGATTTCCGCCTTCACAAACAAAGCGCCTTCGAACATTGGTATGGTTATAAACACGAAAATCCAAAATTACTATCTGATTTTATATACGGTATAGCAGAACTGCACCGTGAAAAAATAAAAAAATCAGCCTGCGTTGCTTGCGCCGGATGTGAAGCCACAGTCTCTATATTGGCTCTTTACCCTCTGGTGAAACATAATATTATTGAAGAAAAAATCATTATCGATGCAAAAATGAGCAGTTCTCAAGCAGGTTTAAAACCGTCTCTTTCCTCCCATCACCCAGAGCGGGCCGGAGTTGTTCGATCATATATGCCCACAGGTCACAGACATACAGCCGAAATTATTCAAGAGCTATCCCCTTTCAATAAAAACCTTGACGTGGCGATTTCTGCAACCGCACTAGACATGGTCCGCGGCCTGCTTGTAACTATCCATGCTATCCCCAAACAAGAAGTGACGGAAAAAGATATCTGGAAAGCTTATCGAAACGAATATCAGAATGAGCCGTTTATAAGAATTGTCAAAGAACGACAGGGAATTTACCGCTATCCTGAACCTAAGATTCTACAGGGCACTAATTTCTGTGATATTGGTTTTGAGAAGGACAAAATTACCAACCGCTTGGTTATAATCGCAGCTATCGATAATTTGGTCAAAGGTACAGCCGGCCAAGCTGTTCAAGCTATGAATTTAATGTTTGGTTTCCCAGAAACCATGGGATTAGAATTTACCGGTTTACATCCAATATAGTTTTCTACACCCTCAGGGTGCGTATTTATTGACTGCGCACCCTGAGGGTGTAATTCCTGAATATGATTATCATCAAAGTCGGAGGCGGAAAATCAATCAATTGGGATTTTATCGCTCAAGACTTAATTTCTTTACAAAAAAAAGAAAAACCGATCATCGTTCATGGCGCCAGCGTCAAACGTGACGAAATAGCTAAAAAATTGGGTCACCCAACAAAAGTTATTACTTCCCCCACTGGGATCGATAGCGTCTATACCGACGGTGTAGCTCTGGATATTTTTCTTATGGTCTATTCTGGTTTGGTCAACAAAAAAATCGTTGCACTTCTTCAAAAATATGGCCTGAATGCTGTTGGTTTATCTGGAGTTGACGGAAAACTCTGGGAAGCAAAAGCAAAAAAAGAGTTATTGGTAAAAGAGGGAAAAAAAATAAAACTAATCAGAGATAACAAGACCGGTCGTGTTGAAAAAATAAATACAAAATTAATTAATATCCTTTTAAAAAACAATTATATTCCTGTGATATCTGCGCCGGCCTTGAGTTTCGATAATGAAATTGTCAATACAGACAATGATTGGGCAGCAGCTGTCATGGCCGGTATTTTAAAATCACAATTCCTGGTTTATTTATTCGAGGCGCCGGGTATGCTAGAAGATTTTTCCGATCCGAGAACTCTTATCAAAAAAATTTCTCAAGAAAAATTAATTAATTATTTACAATATGCCAAAAGTAGAATGAAGAAAAAACTTCTTGCTGGCAAAAAAGCTCTGGATATGGGGGTAGAAAAAATATATTTTGGCGATGGAAGGATAAAAAATCCAGTCGCTTCCGCTTTAAAAGGCAATGGGACAATTATTACCCGATAAAAGTATGAAAGACTATAACTTTTTACAACAAAAATACATTCTCAATACCTACCCAAATCGAGGTTTAACTCTGATAAAGGGAGAAGGTGTATATCTTTTTGCTACCGACGGAAAAAAATATCTTGATATGATGAGTAACTATGGAGTTAATATATTCGGTTATAAGCACCCAATCATAACGCAATCTCTTATATCCCAGACAAAAAAACTTACCAATCTGCACGGTAGTTTTAATAACGATATTAGAGCTCTTGCGGCAAAACAATTGATTGAAAGATGCGGAAATAAATTTACCCAACTGTACTTTGCCAATTCTGGTGCAGAGGCGATAGAAGCAGCTTTAAAGTTTATCATCGTTGCTTCAGGAAAGAAAAAAATCATTGCCTGTGAAAATAGTTATCATGGAAAAACCCTTGGAGCATTGTCAGTAACTTACGGAGAGAAATACCGCAAACCATTCGAGCCGTTTTCGTTGGACGTGACTTTCATAAAATTCGCCGATCCGCTTTCATTGGAAAAAGCAATCGACAAAAATACCGCTGCGTTTATAGTTGAACCCATACAGGGCGAGGGTGGATTGAATGATCCAAAAAAAGGGTACCTCGAGCAAATAAAAAAAATCTGTGTAGAAAATAATGTAATCCTCGTTTTTGACGAAATCCAATCAGGTATAGGTCGGACAGGGAAATTTTTAGCAAGTCTCTGGGATAATGTAACCCCAGATATACTTTGTCTTGGCAAAGGACTGGCAGGAGGGTTACCAATCGGTGTTACTCTGGTCAACAAATCAATTGCTGCAAAAATTAGCAAAAATATTCATACATCGAGTTTTGGCGGCAACCCCTTAACCTGTGCTGGAATTTTGGCGACGTTAAAACTATTGGACGAAAAACGACTAGACCATATTAAACTTATGGGTGATTATTTTTTTAACAAATTGGCCTCCATCAAATCTAATCTTATCGCTGGGATTCGAGGTAAAGGCCTTATGCTTGGCATCAAAATAAAAAATAACGAAAGAAATAAAGTCTTAAAGTTATTACAGAATGAAAGTGTTTTAGCTATTCCTTCAGGAGACGACGTTGTTCGTTTTCTACCGCCATATATCATCCAAAAAGAACACATCGATGAAGTAGTTGAGAAATTAGAAAAAGTTATGAGATTGTTATAAATGTCATGCTGAATTAATTTCAGCATCTGTATTTAGCGATTATAGATTCTGAAACAAGTTCAGAATGACAATAAAATCTTATGTGTCGTTTTTTATTAGCCAAATCAAAAAAATTAATTAAGCCATATCAACTGCTCCACTCATTTTCTCTAATGGCTAAAAATAGTAAGGCCTTCGACGGAGACTGGCAAGGCGATGGTTGGGGTATCGCCTGGCTTGAAGCTAAATCCTGGAAATTATACAAATCTCTCTCCCCAATTTGGGAAGAGTTTGGGAAATTTAATAATTTTCCTAAAACTAATTTATTTGCTATTCATGCCCGTAGCGCTTCTTTTTCCAAACATAAAAATAACATCGACTACAACCAACCTTTTATCGCTGACTCGAGGATTTTTGTATTTAATGGTTTTTTAAAAGGAGTCAGATTCCCCTATCAAATTCCCGGCGATATTGGAGCACAAAAAATTTGGTATCTTTTACAAAAACAGCTTAAGACTGTTAAACCAGTCACCGCACTTAAAAATATAAAACAACTTTTGAAAAATAACACTAAAGAAATTCAAGCTCTAAATATTGGCTTAGCTGATATTAATAACATCTATTCGCTTAATTACTACACAAAACATCCCGATTATTATCAGCTTTTTCATTACCAAAGTGAAAATATAGAATTAATTTGCTCTGAACGTATCGGAGTGGATTAGTTATAATGTTGAATATCAACTAGATATTATTGTCATGCTGAACTTGTTTCAGCATCTTATCGTCATTCTGGGGAGGAACGAAGTGACGACTCCAGAATCGTTGTTATAGACTACGATTCCGGACAGGACGTCAGACGTCCACAAGCCGGAATGACTTTTTATGTTTCATGTTACATGTTTCATGTTTTATAACTTATGATTTGGGTTGATCGCGAAGCAAAAAAAATAAAGCAAAGAAATCTTACCCTTGAATGGGTGGATGATATGAAGACGCCATCTGGGCGGGCTCATGCCGGATCTCTTCGTACAATTGTTATTCATGATATTGTATATAAAGCGTTATTAGATCTTAAGGTCAATACAAAATTGACTTATTTTTTCGACGATCACGACCCAATGGACGGCATGCCTGTTTATCTTGAAAAAAACAAATGGCAAAAATATATGGGTATGCAGTTGTACAGAATTCCTTCACCTGAACCGGGTTATAAAAATTTTGCCGAATACTACGCAAAAGACTTTCAGAGTGCTTTTGAAAAAATTAATTGTCATCCAGAAATTATTTGGTCTTCAGAACTCTACAATTCTGGACGTATGAATAAGGTTATAAAAGAAATTTTAGACAATACAGATGTCATAAGAAAAATTTATAAAATTATCACAAAAAAAGAGCCACAAAAAGACTGGACTCCTTTTAACCCTGTTTGTCAAAACTGTAATAAAGTTGGCACTACAAAAGCATATAAGTGGGATGGGGAGTTTATATATTATCGCTGTATTCCTGATGTAGTTGAATGGGCTAAAGGATGCGGATACGAAGGAAAAGTATCTCCATATAATGGTAAAGGTAAACTTCCGTGGAAAATAGAATGGGCGGCAAAATGGAAAGTTATTGGTATAACCGTTGAAGGAGCAGGAAAAGATCACATGACTAAAGGTGGATCACACGATATTGCTTCTGAAATTTGTAGAAAAGTATTACATTACCCTGTTCCATATGCATTCGCTTATGAATTTTTCACAATAGGAGGAAAGAAAATGTCCTCATCTAAAGGAGCCGGAATATCGGCAAAATTATTAAGCGAGATATTACCACCTGATATTTTGCGTTTTTTAATTGTAAGAACACCAATAAAATCTCACCTTGATTTCGATCCGTATGCCGATACACTACTTAATCTTTTTGACGACTATGATCGATGTCTTAACGCATATTTTTTAAAAATAGAAAATAAAATACCCGAAAAAAAAGCAGGCGAAGTGGCTTTAGACTTTGCGAGAATAATTGAACTGTCCGAAGTTAAACCTCTGCCAAAAAAAAGATTATACCTTCCCCGTTTTAGAACAGTAGCAAATCTTATAAAAGCTAACAATAAAAATCTTGTTTCTTTTTTTGAACAGCAAAAACAAGAAAAATTAAATATAGAGGAAAAAGAGATATTAGAAGAAAGAATCAAATACGCAAAAATCTATCTGGAAAATTATGCGGAAGAGAAAAACCTGACGCTTGACACTAAACCCCCAACAGTAAAGACAACTCAGAAACAAAATGAGTTTCTCAAAATACTAACTAAACACCTGCAAAATCAAAATGAAGTTCCTCAAAAGATTGTCTTTGACAGTATCAAGGAAGCAAAAATTCAGCCGAGAGAAGCATTTACAGTTTTTTATAATACTTTAATAGGAAAACCTTTTGGCCCAAAAACCGGTGATTTAATTAAACAATTAGGTAAAGATGAGGTTGTAAAATTACTTGGTGAATCAGTTCAAACAAAAGATTCAAATAAGACAAACCTATTCCCGGACTTGAAGGATTCTAAAATATTTTCTATCAGTCCTGAGATGGCACAAAAATATCCTTCTCTTAATATCGGCATTGCCATCATTAAAGGAGTAAATATCAAGAAAAATAATCCTGAGTTAAGCAAAGAAATAGAATTATTTACTAAATCTCAGGATGGCTTGAATAACGAAATTATAAGTTCGTATCCGGAAATCCAAAGTTATAGAAAAATTTATAAAGAAATGGGGATCGATTGGCATTCAAAAAGGCCATCGCCTGAAGCTCTATTACGTAGAATAGCCCTTAAAAAAGGACTCTACAATATTAATACGTGTGTTGACGCTTACAACTTAATTGTCATGAAACATCGTGTTTCTTCAGGCGCTTTTGATCTTGATCAAGTGAAACTTCCAACTGTCTTAAGATTTCCAAAAGAGGGTGAGGAGATTTTACTTTTAGGTGATGATCAGCCGACTAAATATAAACTCATCGATCTAGCTTATTTCGACCAGATAGGTGGATTCAATATTTACTTTAATTACCGTGATGCGCAAAGAACTGCGATAACCGAAAAAACCTCAAATATATTGTTAAATATCGATGGCATCTTTAACATTACCCGGGAACAGGTGGAACTTTCCTTAAAAGAAAATATCGAGATCATTACTAAATATTGCGGAGGTAATGTCGAATTCGCCGGAATTGTTTCAGGAAAGAAATAAAAAAATTATAAGAAATGTTATAATTCTAATATGCCAAACCATCCGCCAAAAAGCCTCCAGGCATACCTCTGGTCTGTTGATACGAATGCCATTGACCTTCAGCAAGATAAAAATTATATTATTCATCAACTTCTTGCCTTTGGAGGAATCCCACAGTGGCAATGGTTATTTGAAAAATATTCGTTTCAAACCATACTTGATGTCTTTCTCAGTAAACCGGCCAAAATCTATCGTCCCGAGACATTTAATTTTGTAAAAAATATCCTCCTTAATCTTGAGAAAAAAAATTTAGTCAAGGAATACTATGTCGTTAATACACCTCGAATTATTAGACGAAAAAAGTCGTTCAGCTCTTAAAAAGCTTTCAGTTTTTAAGAAAGAGGGAATACTAGCAGGTGGAACTGCTTTGATGCTCCAGATTGCCCACCGTTATTCTTTTGATTTCGATGTTTTCTTTCAAAGACCGCTCGAAGATGCAGATTATAGAAAACTGCAAAGTCTTTTTGACGTAGAGCAAACTCGGGTTAAAAACCAGGATTTATTCATTCTTATGACAAAAGATGGTATAGAGATAAATTTTGTTCATTATTATTTTCCTTCACTTTTTAAAGCAATCCCAGCTAAACATCTCAACATATATGATATAAGGGACATCGCCGCAGATAAAGCTATAACCTTAGGCAGAAGAGCTACCTGGAGAGATTACTTTGATATTTTTTATTTTCTATATAAAAAAATATTTACACTTAATCAAATAATCGAACTTGCCGAAAGAAAATTTAAAGTCGAGTTTAATCCTGTTTTACTTTTAGAGCAACTCGTCTACTATGATGATATTCAAGACCAAAAATTATCTTTTTATAAAGAAAAATTTACGTCAGAATTTATTAAAAAATTTCTCTTTGAAACCGTAAAAAGATATCGCCAAAAAATCATCGTAAAATAATTATCTCACTTTATGAAAGCCATTCTGAAAACCAAATCTCTTCAAATCAAAGCAGCAAAATTTAATGATGTCTATTATCAAGCTTGTCTTCAATCTAGAAATTTCCTCCGCAAAGCAATTGGACCCAGACAGCCTCATTTACTTTTAGTATTAGGAAGTGGATTAGGGAGATTTGCTAATAGCCCCAAGCTCAAAAATAAAATAGAAATTCCTTACAAAGATATACCAAATTATCCAGTTACCGGTGCTCCGGGTCATGATGGCTTGCTCATTTTTGGAGACATCGGAGATAAACGAGTAATGATTCAAAGAGGACGAGTTCATCCCTATGAAGCTTTAGGTTGGAATATGGCACCGGCAAGAGCGTTGAAGCTTATGACTCTCCCGCTTGTTGTTGCTAAAGGCCTTGGAGTTAAAGCTATAGTCACTTCTCACGCATCAGGCGCCGTAGATAACGGCTATGTTAAAAAAGGCCACGTTGTAGCTATTGTCGATCATCACAATCAACTTCCCTTTAGTCCCCTAGTGGGACCAAACGATCCCAGGTTGGGAAAAAGATTTCCCAGCAAAAAACAAATTTACGATCAAAAATTACTTGAACTCTTTGCTAAATGTTTACCAACGGATCGGTTCTGGCACGGTGAATATACCACAGCTGGCCAGATGCCCGAATATGAGGGAGTTGGAGATCTCGATTCAGCTCCGTACCACATCTCCTCCGATCCAAAGTTTGTTTATTTATGGGGCATGTCATACGGGCCTGAATGTGAGGTAATCAACCACTATAACGATATTCCTTCCGATGTCAACGGATTTGATAGACAAGTAAGACACTTGGGATTATCCCTTGCAACTAATATCATCCCAAGAAGTCCTATTCCCTCTTTACGAAATCTTTTGAAGGGAAAAACAGTTGAAGGAAATCCCACAAGCGAGGAAGAAGTAATTCAAGCAGGCAGAGAAGCCGAACCCCACTTTATCCCAGCAATAATAAAGTTTATCTCACTACTTTCCAAATAATTTTACTCCCTCACCCACAAAGCAGCGGATTTTATTTTGGAGATTAGTTTGAAAAAAACAATTGAAGTAATTAATGATTTTGTAAACTTAACTTAAAAATAAATCAAAAAGTATGTGCGTTATATTCTCCATGCTGACAAAAGTCTATTAGATTTCTAATTCTTCTCACCGATTCACGTGCAAGTAGTTCACTTTCTGGAATTTTTTTCCAATCTAAAACTTCACCCGAAAACAACAGATGCATTGATCTTTGTGTTATCTGGGATCGCATTCTTTCTTCACCATCTTCCACGATCAAACCCCATGGTCCTTGCTCAACATATAAATATGGAATTCCATTAAATCTTCCTGATAGGTTTGTTATAAAGGCGAAGTCTGGCGCAGGTATTATATCATAGGGATAAATCTCATCAGATCCTAAGCCACCATTTAACATATATTGCATCCACGCAATTACATCAACTTTCTCTAAACCTCCATAAGCATGAAAGTGAGCATGATATACAGACTGCACGTTATTTCCCGGTTGAAGACCTCCGTGCTCAAATACCACTAAAGGTCCAAATTTTTGTTCCAAATCATAAGTTAACCTACCAACTTCGTCAGAATGTCCCACTAATCCAGCGTGATTATAAACATGTCTTTTCGGATGAACTAAGACGTGTCGTCCATCAGAATTTCCTGGCAAAATATCAGGTTTTACTAAAAAGTTATCTGTTTCTGCAACAACAAACCTTGATAAATTATCTTGCCCATATCTTTCATAATGAGGAAATGCTTGATTATTATAATTACAAAAAGCACAATTTAGATCCGCAGAATTTAAATTTTTTTCCGCCATGTAAAGTAAATTTTCTTAACGGATAACAACCACTTTTTAGAAAATCTAGCTCTTTTTACTCCTACTATTGGTCTGTTTAAAATCCGGGCGTATAAAGTGTGAAGTAGCCCCGGATATATTTTTTTTTAGGATTATAATAATTCTTCTTATTGAAATACTCAAAATAAAGGTAAGGAATGCTAGGATTTTTTGTGACTACTCCATACTGTTTTAAATCTTTCTCAATTGACTTGTTGGTTGGAAGTAAATGTAGATGCGCATGCATTACTGTTTGTCCAGCAATTCCGTGTTCAAAAATTACCGGTTGACTGTATTTATCTTTTAGGAAATTTATAGCACCTTTTTTAAATAAATTAAACTCTCTTAATAATTTTTTATCTAGGTTAGAATAGCAATCTACGTGCTGTTTTGGTATTAGCAACAAATGACCCTCTAAGAGTGGATATCCATCGTATAATAGATAAAAATTATCTGTTTGGTCTAGTACTTGATGGTCTAACTTCTTTTCTATTTGACAAAAAATGTCCATATATTTTCTCAATTATTTAAAAACCTTTTTAGCTTTCAAAAAACCCGCGGAATGCGGGTTAGGTTTTAAAAAAATAAGAAACTTTCGTTTCTCCATGAAAAAGTATATAGACTCTGTCGAAAAAAATCAATAGATCAAAGTAGATCAATTTTTCGTTAGTGTTGTATAGCAGCTAAGAAGATCAATCCCATTCCGCTTACTGCGTAATGATATGTGTCTATTCCAATTGCAGAGCCGTCTCTGTTTTCGCTTAAATCAACTGGCTCTTCAACAATTACTCTGGTTCGGGCTCTGGTTGTGGCAACTATTTTTTGTCCTTGCCACTGGTTAACTCTTCTTCGTTCGTGATCTAAACCACATATCACTGTGGAATCTGTTCCATCAGCTAAGGCTAATAAAGCTAGTGATTGTGGTAGTGTAAATCTAGCGCTTCTCGGAACAAGCAGTAATTCGCCACATTCTAACGGATCAACGGGCCTTATTTGAGCATTGTAGTTTTTTGTAGCTATGGATATTGTATTGAGTACGACATTCAAAAAATCTAAGGAGAAAGTTTTTCTTCCTGTTTCTACTAAAGTATCTTTATATAGCGGATCTAAACCTGCTTCAGTTGGATTGATGGGCATAGTTATTTACTTCTTAATTCTTAATTTTTAATTGGGTAAAAGGTTTTTTCAGCCAGCGTGGAGTCTTGTTTATTTTGGAAGTAAGAGTCTGCCGAGCCTGTAAAGTATCTTTAATAAATCCCATAATAAATTATAGCAAGATTTTTCTTAAAATCAAGCGGCTAAAGTTTATCAAAATAATGTAAAAATTTGTTTGACTTTTGCTGACTTATGCTGCATAATAAGTGTATGAAAAAAACAAATCCACAAAGCCTTCAGATCAAGCTAGCTCTTGATGAAGGTTTAAAAAAGACCTGGCTTCAATTAAAACAAGAGTACCAAGCTCTGGATAAAGCCAGCATTGTTAGGCTCGCACTAAATAATCTAGCGAAAAGATCAACAACAAAGGAATACAAAAAATACCTAGATAATTCTTTAGATGAAATATTAAGAGAAATTGAATCTAGAGAAGACGGGATGACAGAACGAGAATTTTTTGAATGGTGGAACAAAAACAAGCCTTTCACTAAATAACCCTCATGAAAATTATTTTAGATACTTCAGTTATTATTGCCTTTTTACTTTCTAAAGGCTCCACTAATCTAGCTGAAATTATAAAATTAGCAAAAACTAAGAAGATTGCTCTACTGGTTTGCAAAGAAATATTTTTAGAATTGCAAAATACTCTTCACCTAAAGAAAATAAAAAAAACTTCAAGCTATAAATCAGTTATTATTGCTAGATTTATCGCCTGGTATAAATACAATGCCGTATTTGTTAGTTTAACAAAGCTTGAACAAATAAAACTTGCAAGAGATTGGAATGATAATATCTTTATCCAACTATCAATCCAAACTGATGCTGACTACTTAATTTCTGTTGACAAGGATTTATTAATCTTAAAAAAAGCAGGTAAAACCATAATTGTAACTCCTGAACAATTTTTTAAAGATATTCGAAAATGAACTACGCCGCAGCAGAGCTGCGAGGTATCCGATTGTCATCCCTGCGCAGGCAGGGATCCAGTCTTTTGATATTCAATAATGTCTGGATTCCCGCCTTCGCGGGAATGACAGCAGTTACCCCGAAGTGAAACTTCGAGGAATTCTTTTGATTAAATTATTCCCACTCCATCGTTGCCGGCGGCTTGGTAGTAATGTCGTAGACCACACGTGAAACTTCCGGCACTTCGTTGACAATCCGCGTTGATATGTGCTGTAAAACATGGAAAGGGATCTTCGCCCAATCGGCGGTCATTCGATCTTTTGTCGTATACGCTCTTATTGCCACGATCTCACCGTAAAACCTGCCGTCTCCTTTTATTGCAGTACTTTTAGTGCTTGTGAGGATGGCAAAATATTGAAAAATCTTATTTTTTAAACCCGCTCTTTCTATTTCATCCATCACAATTCCGTCTGCCTGTTTTAACTTATTTAATCTCTTATCCGTAATTTTCCCCAATATTCGGACTGCAAATCCGGGACCAGGGAAAGGTTGTTGATAGATTACCTCTTCCGGAAGTCCTAACTTTTTCCCAATATATCTGACCTGATCTGTGTAAAAATAGCGGATCGGCTCAAGCAACTTCAGCTTCATTTTTTTAGGCAGCCCGCCTACATTATGATGCGATTTAATGAGCGCCGCATGTTTGGTGCTTTTACTGTGAATGAAATCGGCGTAAGTCGTGCCCTGTCCAAGAAATTCAACATTTTTTTGCCTTTTGGCTACTTTTTCGAACAGTCGGACATAAAGCATCCCTATTGCCTTTCTCTTTTTTTCCGGATCTATAATGTTTTTTAATTTTTTTAGGAAAACATTTTTTACTTTTAACACTTTTGGTTTCATACCAAAAAGTTTGGGAAAAACCTGGGTTACGTTTTTCAAAGCGTCATCTCTCATCAGTCCGGAATCAACATAAACCGGAATTAGATTGCGATTGATTGACCTGGCGATCAAGGCGGCAGCAACAAACGAATCAGTGCCGCCGGATAATGCCATGACTACCTTTTTGTCGCCAACTTTTTCTTTGATGTCATTAACTAAATCTTTGATATTGATCTCTCGACTTTCAGGATTTTCCTGGCAGATATTAAGGAAGTTTTTAAGAATTTCCGTTCCGTAGTCGGTGTGCTGGACTTCGGGATGGAATTGGACTCCGTAGATATTTCTTTTTTCGTCGCCGACAGATGCCGCTTTTATATTTTCACTCGTCGCTAGATAACGAAAACCCGGTGGTATTTTTATTACTTCATCACCATGACTCATCCACACTTTAAATTTATCCGGGATATTAACAAATAAGGCAGGCTTAGCCTCGCCGTAGTAAGACGAAGTTCGACTTCGTTCTTTCAACTTCGTCGAAACGAAGGCGGGGCCGTACTCTTTGATTTTTGCGGCTATAACTTCTCCTCCCAGCAAATGTACGAGTAATTGCTGCCCGTAACAAATACCAAGTACGGGGATTTTCAACCCGAATATTTTTTTATCAACGGTTGGAGAATTTTTCCCGTAAACCGATGCCGGTCCGCCTGATAGAATGATTCCTTTTGGCCGAAGTTTATTTATTTGGTTTATCGCGTCCTCGGGGTCGATAATTGTGCTTTTTACTCCCATCTCGCCCATTCTACGGAATATGAGATGAGTCGTTTGTGAACCGAAGTCGATGATTATGATCATTGTGTTAACCCATTTTTTCTTAAAGACAACCAATGGGGAATCCCTTTAATCTGTATTCTACCTGGTTGCATATTTTCGATATCCAAAACTGGATGAACACGAAAAACACCCGCACTTAACACCTGATTACGACCTCCATACTTTGATTTTTCAATAGCGTAACCAAATCCTACTAAACTGGACCCTGCTTGTTGTGTGATTGCTATTAAGTTTTGACTTTTTCTACCAGTATCTAAAAAGTCATCAATAGCAACACCTCGTTGATCAGCTGGTATACAGTTTCCTGATGCTGTCATCGGTTCTGCTTTACCGGTAGTATAAGAATATGAAGCTGTAGTCAAAATCGGTGCATCATTAAAAGTAATAGGTGCAGTTCTTTGGGTATAGATTAACGGAATATTTCCAAGATGGATAGCTACGGCAAATGCTGGACTTATGCCTGAACTTGGCGCAGTCAAAACAAATTCTGGTTGTAGATCACGTACTGCATTAGCTATCTCTTCACCAATTATCATCATTAGTGAAATGTCGACTCGGTGGTTTAAGAACTGCTTTACGTCTAAAACCATCACTTCACCAGATTCTGTCTTTATAGCGAATACTCTTCCGTAACGAATTATATTTTCAGTTAATAAACGCGCTGCTGGAGTTAATGCTTCATTTCCTATAACAAAATCCAATGAATCTTCCAAACTAAGTATTGTGCCTGGTTGAATAACTTTTGTTTCGTCTCCTCTCATATTTTTGATTTATAAATAAAGTACATAAAAAAATCGGCCGCAGAGGCCGATTAGATTTTATAGAAAAAATAATTCGCAAGGATTTTAATCCTTACCATGTTTTATTTTATATATTTAACAAATCGTGTCAATATGTTAAAGTGGATCAAAAGCTCACTTATATCTCCTTTTTAACTGAATCGGATTAAAACTAAACGGTATGATCACATCTGCAAATTTTTTCATTGGCTCAATATGTTTATAATAATTTCTTTCGGCATGAACAAAATTAGACATTATCTCAAGTTTTGTCCTTCCCTTTCTCTTAACATCTCTGATCATCCGCCGAGCAACTCTGATCTCGGTTGGGGTATCCAAAAAAATTTTAATGTCAGCCAATTCCCTAAGCGGTGAATAAAAGGTAAAAATACCTTCAACAATAATAAATTGGACCTTTTTAGTTAATTTAACTTCTCTTTTTCCTACCCTTTCGGATAATATCATATCGTATCTTGGAACCATCGCCTTTTTCTTTTTGAGCAATTTTTTAATTGTCTCGGCACATTCCTCGATATCTACTGCATTCGGATGGTCAAAATTATAACCCCATTCTTTATCCTTCGGCACCTGGTCCTTGGGTTTATAAAAGCTATCAAGCTCGATCACAACAGCATGCTTGAACCACCTGGTAAACTCAGACTTCCCAGATCCCGAACCACCTGTTATAAGTATAACTGCCGGTTCTTTTTGACTAGATTCTCTTTTTAACTTCGTCATAAGCTTCTTTAAGTAAAATATAACTCCTTTGCTGTCTACGCGGCTGCCCCCTAAGTTTAGCAAGTCTTAAAAAATTTGTGCGCCTATAAACTTCTGAAAAAAGCACAAAAAGAGCATTGCTCTCTTTTATTGCTTCAAGATCCTTATTATTTATTCCATTCTGTCGAGTTAATTCCAAAAAAACTACTTGATAAGCGATCAACAGTTCTTCCGCCTCATTAAAGTATCCCGCTGTTCTCAAATCTTCTATCAGAAAAAAAATATCCATAAACGGGTCATTTATTTTCCACTCATCTTTTGGAGCAGGATCATCTACTATCAACCCCCTCTTCTCTGACAATGCCAGGTTAATAAGTTCAAAGTCTCCATGAGTATCTAACGGGTAACCTGTTATTTTGTGTCTTTTATTTATGATACCAGCGTAAACAACAATGAATTCTTGAATAATTCTATCCATTTTAATTATCTCTCCTCTTTTTTCCGGATATGCTCGAATCAAAAGACGTGCCTCTTCATTCATTAATTCACTGAGAAATCTAGCGTAATTTCTAATCGGAGCAGTCCCAACCAAATCCCTATTAAAATGAAAGTCGGCAACGCGAACACCAATTCTAGTCCAAATACCTATAGGCAAATCTCCATCCTCAATTCGTATGTTTAAAAAATCACCTGGCCTGATTAAAGGTTTTATGAGAGCTGTATCTTCTCCTTCCTGATTAGAAAATTGAACCGCTCGTATATCGACCGGATAATTATCTGAAAGAGCTGTTGCAAAAATCCTCTCTGTTCTTAGTATTCCAGACCTTACCGGCTCTTTCTCTAAATGAAGATCTATAGACGCAATATAATCGTGAGAATATATTTTTGCTAAATGTCCTGGCATTCCCCTAATCGAAAAAAAAGTTGCTTGATAAGAAGGAAATGGAAGTTTGTCCTCAAGAGTCAAAACGCCAATTGGGCGCACTTCTTCTAGAAGTAGTTTTTCAACCATATTTAAAAGATTTTGACTATTTTAGCATATAATAAGAAAACTAGAATTATTCAATTTCTTTAAAATGAATACAACAAATATCTATTTAGTTCGACACGGTGAATATAAATCCATGGGTATCATGGCCGGCAGGCTGCCGGGATTTGAACTTTCGGGCAATGGTATCAACCAAATAAAAAAAACAGCGGATTTTCTAAAAAATAAAGGAATTACGCATATTTACTCAAGCCCTTTGCTTCGAACCAGACAAACCGCTAACATCATAAAACAAGACCTCGATCTAAGTTTTCTTTCATTTTCCAAATACATAATCGAAATTAAATCTTCGCTTGACGGCTATTTAAGATCGACCCTTCTAAAAACCAATTTCGATTTTTATTCTGATCACTATCGAAAAAATGGGGATGAGACAATGGACCAAATCAGCAACAGAATGTTTACATTTATAAATAAAGTCAAAAACAAACACAGAGGTAAAAATGTAATTGCCGTTTCTCACGGCGATCCGATAATGATTGTTCGAGCAGTCATTTTAAAACTTCCCCTCGTACTCAACTCAATTCGAGATCCTGAAAACCCTTTCATGAAGTGCGGTGAGATGTTTAAAGTCACAATTGACTCGTCTGACAAATTCACCATCCAAAAATCATTTACTCTCGACTAAGTTTATTTCTGATATTTGTTCTGCAAGCTATTTCCTAACTTATTTCTCTTAGAGCCTTATCAATACCCAAAATTCCGAATCTTTTTGGAATTAGATGTATATGAAGATGGTTAACTGATTGATCATTTTTATTATTTATAAATATTAGGGGCGTTTGTTTATATTTTTTTTTAAGATGACTGGATGCTTTTTTTATCGTAAGCAAAAGATCATTAAATAGTAGCGAACTTAGAGCATTAATTTCACGTATGTGCTTATAAGGAATAATGAGAATATGACCTCTTGAGATTGGTTTGATATCTTTTATACAATAGAAATTTTTTGAAGTAAAAATTACTTCGTTAGTTTTGATCAATTCTTGAAAATTACAAAAAGGGCATTTCATATCCTACATCTGGAAACTAGACTCATTATTCTTTGAGCTGAAAATCGGGCCATTTGGCTATTTTGTGGAATCGTCTTCCAGTCAACTTCTGGACCGTAAAATCTACTCAAATTCCTTTGAGTAATTTGTGAAGGATATATATCTCCATTATCTTCGACCCATAATCCTCTTCTCCCTAATTGAAAATATAAATAGGGGTGGCCAGTATAAAATTGAGCGACTTCGGTTGCAGGATTCTCGTCACTATCAACATTACCAGTCATCTCCAAAATACCTTCATTTACCCGCAAAGCATCTTCCATATATCGAATAAGATCGAATCCGTCTGCGCTCACTAAGTGTGCATGTAAGTGATAGACAGATTGAACTTTAGATTCCTCATAGCCTAATTCCGGCAATCCTCCACCGTGTTCGGCATAAAGAAATTTAGTACCAAATTCCTGCTCTAATCTACGCATAATCCACCCTACATCATGAACAAGTTGCAAAGATCCGTTGGCAGCTTCACCGTATGCCAGTTTGTGATCTTTTGGAATCATTAAAAAATGTAATCCTCCTGGGTGAACAGGTACTAAGTCGGGTTTAACTAATAAAGTCTCCGTTTCGATAACAGGCATTAGATCTAAACGGGAAGGCAATCCGTAGTCTGGAAAATGTCGCGTGTACTCTTCTGGAAGATTTTCAGGATGACAGAATAAACAACCTCCTATTTCACTTTTACCTCTATTAGACATCTAATTGGTTCATAAATTTTATATAAAAAAACCGCCCGAATGTTTGGGCGGTTGATTGATTAATAATTTCTATTAATCTTAAATAAAAAAATAAATTTTATCTTGGTATTCATAATTTTTTTTAAAAAAATACTCCAACTTCTGGAGCATTTTAAAAAGTCTAACAAAATAACTTACAAAGTCAACAATATTTACCATATCATAATATATCTAGTAATGGCGTGTTATAATTTGAAAAGTTTATGAAAAAAATTCTCATCGCTACTCAAAACAAGGCAAAGCTTAAAGAATTAAAATTTGGCCTACAAAATTTAGAAAAAAGCGGAGTTAAAATTGTATCTTTAGCTGATTTAAGAATTGCCTCCGAACCGCATGAAACTGGAAAAACCTTCCAGGAAAATGCTGAAATTAAAGCTCGATTTTATGGAGGGTTAACAAAATTGCCAGCAATTGCTGACGACGGTGGTTTGGTTATCCCCTATTTGAATAATGGGCCAGGAGTAAAGTCGCGACGCTGGCTTGGCCGCGAGGCAACAGACGAAGAGTTGATCCAACACACTCTTTTATACCTTAAAGGTGTACAAAAGACCGACAGAACAGCCTATTTGCAAACATGTGTTTGTTTTTATTATATAGATTCCCGCTTTCGCGGGAATGACAAACCTGTGACGATTTGCGAATCTGAAAAAATAGAAGGCCACATCGCCGAAACAGCAAACCCTCGCCGAATCAAGGGGTTCCCCTACCGTGCACTTTTTATCGTTGATAAATTTAATAAATACTATGACGAATTGACTGATGAAGAACACAAAAAAATAAACCACCGGCTAAAAGCTTTAAAAAGATTAGTTAAAAGAATTAAGAAATATTTGATAGAATTGTAAATTAATGTCATTCCCGATCTAATCGGGAATCTATTTAATTTGCTGGATTCCCGCTTTCACCACGTCAGACGTGGCTTTCGCGGGAATGACTCTACATATTATGTTGTCAATAGGATACATTCGTCAAAATAAACAAAAAGTAATTGAAGCCGCAAAAAACAAAAACCGCGAAGTCGATATTGAAAAAATCATAAAACTCGACGATCAACGCTTAGTGCTTATACACCAAACACAAAGTTTGCGCGAAGAGAGAAATAAACTCGCTAAAGAAAAAATTACTGAAGCAATAAAAACCAAAGGTCGCGAGTTAAAAAATAATCTAAAAAAACTCGAGGATCAATTAACGGTAATCAATCAACAATTAAATGAGTTGCTATCTTATGTTCCTAACGTTCCTCTAGATGAAGTTCCCATTGGCAAAGATGCTTCAGGCAATAAGGAAATCAAAAAATGGGGGACTATCCCTAAATTTGATTTCCAACCTAAATCGCATATTGAATTAGGTAAATTATTGGACTTAACTGATCTTGAACGAGGAGCAAAAATTGCCGGTTTTCGGGGCTATTTCTTAAAAAACGAGCTTGCTCTTCTCCATTTTGCTCTTATTTTTTATGTTTTCAATAAATTGGTAAAAAAAGGCTACACGCCGATTATCGCTCCGGCGGTTATCAAGGGTTTTACTCTATTTGGCTCGGGTCAATTTCCTTGGGGCGAGCAGGATGTCTATAAATTAAACGATGACGATGCCTATCTTGCCGGTACTGCTGAACAACCGGTAACTGCTTATTATTCCGGAGAAATCTTGAATGAAAAAGATCTGCCAAAAAAGTTTGTAGCCTTTTCGCCATGCTTTCGCAAAGAAGCCGGCGCTTATGGAAAAGATACTAAAGGTTTGTATCGCTTACATGAGTTTTGGAAAGTTGAGCAGGTTATTATTGGAAAAAATGATGTAGATGAGGCACGAAAACTCCATGAGGAACTACAGAAAAATTCCGAGGAAATACTTCAGGATTTAGAATTACCTTACCGTGTACTTTTAATGTGTACCGGAGAAATGGGAGAACCGCATATCAAAAAGTATGATACAGAGACCTGGATGCCGTCACGCAATGCCTATGGCGAAACGATGTCCAATTCGATAATGGGAGATTTTCAAACCAGAAGACTTAATATCAAGTATCATAAGAATGATGGTAAAACAGAATTTTGTTTTTCGCTAAACAATACCGCTCTCGCCTCACCCAGAATTTTAATTGCAATTCTCGAAAACTACCAGCAAAAAGATGGTTCAGTCCTAGTCCCCAAAGTCCTCCAACCCATGGTCGGCTTCAACCAAATTAAGCCGCGCCTTTAAGTTCAATCTTACTCAATTATTTTTTGTTTCCCTTGTTGGGTTTTTTGATGAAGGCAATATAGAATAATAGAAATGCAATAGCAAGTAGTGCGCCAGCTATTTGGGTTCCCGTAATAGCTTTTAGAAAATCAAAGTTATTCATATATTATTTTTTCTTCGATTTTAACTGCTAAAGCAAAATAAAGTATAGCATTGCCGAGATAAATAATCACATTTATAAACTGATTATTACTTATAAATCCAACAGTTACAGCCGCCAACATAAAGTAAGCAACAGAAACATTTATGAAAAAATTTGATAACAATCTTAGATTGTATACCGAGGTAAACATGATACTTTTATAGTTAACTTATTTTCTAATGTCAATGGATTATATGCTACAAAGAAGTGTATTTAGAAAATCTAAACGCCTACTTTAAAGTCAACTACATCCCCTTCTTTCATAACGTATTCCTTTCCTGCGCTTAAAACTTTTCCTAATTCCTTTGCTTTTATCCAACCATCTGCTTTTACAAAATCATCATAAGTTATTATGTCAGCCTTGATAAAATGCTTTTCAAAATCGGTATGGATGACGGCCGCTGCTTGTGGAGCGAATGTTCCTCTTTCGATTGTCCAGGCTCTTACTTCTTTTTCACCGGCAGTTAAAAATGAAATTAAACCCAAAGTTTCATAAGCTTTTTTAATCAGGCGGTTTAGTCCTGTTTCCTCGAGGTTAAATTGTTTTAAATATTCCTTTTGTTCTTCTTCAAAAAATGTCAAGACATCTGTTTCAAGTTTAGCATTGAGATATAAATACGGCGAACCGTCATTGCGAGGAGCCGGAGGTGCCGAAGCAATCTCTTTTTGAGATCGCTTCGCTTTGCTCGCGATGACACTCAACCATTCATTTATTTTCTTTTCTGTTTCTTCTTTATTCTCCAACTGTTTTTCAGACACATTAAACAAATAAATAACCGGCTTCATCGTCAACAAGTTCAATCGATTAATCGATTGTTCATTTTCTTTTGTTAAATTTAAATTTCTTACAGGAATACCTTGGTTTAATTTTTCCTTGACAATTTTTATTACTTCATACTGCTCTTTTTCTTCCTTACTCGCGTTACTTCTAGGCTCCTGTTGTTTGCTTAAAGTTTCCAGATCAGCAATCATCAGTTCGCTTTCAACCGTTTCGATATCACCTTTCGGATTTACTTTATTGGAAACATGAATAACATCTCCGTCTTCAAAAAGTCTGACTACGTGAACAATGACAGAGACTTCGCGAATATGGGAAAGAAATTTGTTCCCCAATCCCTCACCTTTTGAAGCTCCTTTGACTAATCCGGCTATATCATAAAACTCAATAACTGCAGGGATTATTTTTTGCGTATTAACTATTTTTGCCAAAACAGGCAGCCTTTTATCCGGAACTTCAATAACTCCAACATTCGGATCAATTGTGCAGAAAGGATAATTCGCCACATTAGCGATTTGCTTTTTTAGTAGCGCGTTAAATAACGTACTTTTTCCTACATTTGGAAGTCCAACAATCCCTACTAAAAGTTTCATGTTTGGAATTATAACAAAAAATGCAGATTGAATAATTTAGTCCTTTTTTGGAGTTGGAGACGTTTTCAATAAACTATCCTTACAAGATACAGAATTCTCTGTCCCTTGCAAAAAATATTCCACTCTGCCAAAATAACAAGTTCTCTCGACAACATTTTCAGGTTTTGAATACCAAGTATTGCCATTTCCATAATTATTCAAAAGATAAGTCATCATTTTATTCCAGATCGGTGCAGCTCCTGTTACGCCTGAAGTCAAATATGGATTCATCGGCGCGTTGTCATTATTTCCGACCCATACCGCAACTAAAAACTCCGGATTATAACCGATTGTCAAATTGTCTTTTTTCTCATCGGTTGTCCCTGTCTTTACGGCAACTCTATAGCCCGGTATCTCAAGAAGAGATCCTGATCCAAATGCCAACTGTCTGGAGAAATTATCAGACAAAATGTCGGAAACAATATAGGCTATTCCCTCATTCAAAATTTTATTTCTTGAGTTATTCGCTTCGAGAATAATATTCCCAGAAGTATCTTCAACTTTCATAAAGGGAGTAAGGTTTACTTTGTATCCTTGATTCGCCAATACTCCGTAAGCGGTCGCCATATCCACCAGTTTTACCTCACCGCCTCCCAGCGTTAAAGCCAGTCCAAACCTGGAGGGGTCATTCCAGGTACCGATGCCCATTTTTTGTCCCTGGCGGATAAAGTTGTCGACGCCAACAGTATTCAAAACCTTGACCGCTGGGACATTGAATGAATTTGCCAGCGCCAGCCTCAATGTAACCCTGCCATGAAAACGCCCGTCGTAATTCACCGGCTTGTATGATTGTCCGCCGCCTAATTGAAATGTAACCGCCGAATCATCGATGATCGTCGCTGCAGTATAATTTCTGTCAAGAGCCAGAGAGTACATTATTGGTTTGATTGAACTACCTGGCTGTCTTAAGGCTGTTGTAACGTTAAAAGCGCCAAAAGGTGTAGTATGGTAATCTATCGAACCCACCATAGCCAGGATTTCTCCGCTTTTTGGCCTTGTGATAAGAATTGCTCCGTTCGTTACATTGAGATGCCTGATCTTCTCCAATTCTTCCCTTAAGATTTCCTCGGCTTTATTTTGAATATCTAAATCTACTGTTGAAACAACTTTGAAGCCTCCTTCTTCTACTTGTTTAATTCCGAAAAAATCCTCGAGCTCTGATTTAACATAATATACAAAGTGGGGAGCGGAAATTTTTGTTTCTAAAGGAACTATATTCACCTCCTCCTTTATGGCTTGTGCCATCTCGTCGTCACTTATATATTTAAGCTTCTTCATAAGACGCAATATATCGTTTCTCCTTGAAACTGCCTTGTTTGGATTGACGTAAGGAGAATATAAGGTGGGCGCTTGGGGTAGTCCGGCAAGAAGCGCGGCCTCGGACAGAGTCAAGTCTTTTGCCGGCTTGCCAAAATAGGTCTTTGCCGCCTCCTCTATCCCGTAGGAAGATCCGCCATAAGGCACTTGATTGAGATACATCTCCAAAATCCGGTCTTTGCTGAAAATCCTTTCTGTCCAAAGGGCGAGAATTATTTCTCTAAATTTTCTTTTTATCGTTCGTTCAGATGTTAGCAGAGACGATTTTACCAACTGCTGAGTGATCGTGGATCCTCCCTGTAAGTCGCCCTCTACAGCCGTATCTTTCAATGCTCTTAGTATCCCTCCAATCGGAGAAACACCGTTATGCTTATAAAAATCTTTGTCTTCTACGGCGATCGTCGACTCTTTTACGTAGGAAGGAAGTTCTTCGATTCGTATGGGTGTTCTATTTTGGTCCCGGTATACTTCGTAGAGAAGCTTTCCATTCCTATCATAGATATGCGTCGAAAGAGGGAAGTTAACTTTCCCGATATTTTGAGGCGAAGGTAAACTTTTGACAAACACGTAAGACTGATAAAAGAACAATATGATCAACGTCAGAAGCGAACCGAAAAAAAGATAACGCAACTTTATAGATAAATAGTCAAAAAACCTTGAACGGACCTTTACTTTTGCAATTTTAACCTTGGGCAATTTCCGCGGTTTAAACTTTGGCAACCTTATTTTTCTTACCAGCCTTACAATTAAACGTATGAAATTGAGAACTAGATTTGCAAAAAATGTTACTATTTTTCTTGTCGTTTCACCAATCAAAACCAGGAGATTAACAAAAAAATACAACAATTTGAAGAAAGTATCTAATAGTGAGGATAGCAAAAGCCCAGACAAGTTTATTTTGCCTTTTTTCATGGCCCTCATTTTAACATATATTATAGGGTTAGGCAATAATTATCTTATATCTTACATAGGATTAGTTTTTCATAGGCAGTTTTGTCAATTTTGCCCGCAATACCAGTCGTTTCCAGTAAGTTCCCGGTGGGACACAAGTAATCAAGGTTAAGTACGAAGCGTCATTAGACTGTTCGAGAACCGACACTTCTTCGGGATTAACTACAAAAATATCATAAGTTTCGTACTCGTATTCTTCTTCGCCTATTCTAACTTGTATCTTATCTCCTTTCTCCATAGAAGGCAGATAAGTAAAGATAGTTGTGTAATTTTTTGGGTTGTAAAGTTGAGGAAGGGTCGAGTGTCCAAAGATAACAACATTGCCAAACTCTCCCGGAAGAGATTGGGGTAAATAATGTACCAGGCTTTTTTTTAAATCCTCACCTCCGACGACCACATGAGCATCTCTTATATTGAGTTTTGGAATTGAGAGCGAGTACTCTTTAATTTTCAAGTTTTTTGCCTCTTGTGATTGAGGCTTTGTCGGAAACCAAAGGCTGACTTGAGTGAAATCTCTTAAATTATTAGAAAAAACATTGTAACCTCCAAGGACTGAATTTGCCTTCTGCAGCGACGACGCTATTTGGGATCGTGGAATTGGGCTGCTAAAATGTTGTTGAATAAAAATTCTTGAATATATCTCAAAGGAAATTACAGGATAAAGAGACCAGAATAAAAGCAAACACCCCAAGGTAAGAGAAATATAAGAAGAAAAATGTATTATTTTCTTTTTTTGAGAATATATTTCTTTTTTATAAATATATAAGGCCATATTAAAATTAAACTCAAAACCTACAAATAACCAAATCCCAATTTCCAAGAAACAAATAATATCCAAATAACAAATTATCAAATCTCAAATAATAGTTAGTTTGAAGTTTTTTTAAATTTGAATATTGGAATTTGTTTGGAATAACTTGTAAGTTGGAATTTGGAATTTTTATAAGCTAGAAATTTCTAAGCTGATATTTTGTTCAAAAAACGGCATCCAATTTTGAATGATAGGAAGTTTTGGTTCTATGTCAAACTCAAATCCTTGAACTTTGAAATTATCTTTAAGCAAGGTTTCAAGTCCGCCAATACTCCTCCCTCTAACCTTATTAACAATCTCACTCTTTGCTACATCTTTAACGGCTTTACCATTCGCAGCTATCGTCATTGAAATTTTACTGCCTTTTTTTTCTGCACCCTCAACTTTATAGGTCAACTTATCTTTTTGCAGAGCAAATCCCTTTTCTAATTCTCTGGAAAGAGTTTTAGCCACAAGGTCTTTCAACTCTTTTTCTTTATAAAAGTATATCGTTGCACGAACCTTCGCTTTGAGATTTAACACTTCCGTCTCTTCACCTAATTCTTTGTCAAATTTTGCTTCAGTTAATTCTGTCTCAGTTAACTTTTCAATTGTCTTTTTGTCTGGATTTTTATCGTCAGCCGAGTCTAACTTCTGTTTTTTCGCAAGCTCTTGCAGACTTTTTTTTAAATCTTCCATATCTTTACTGGCTACGGTTTTCACTTCCCTTTTTGTCCCGCCTGTGAAAGCGCTTTCATTTAATCCAAAATATAGATTTGTGGAAAAATCACCAATTTTAAATTGTTTACCACTGGGTATGTTGCTCTGGGGACCTAACTCCACTGCAGTGGCGCTCACCTTCGCCTTTCCCGGCTGTTTAACCAAGCCGCCGCTTATTGTTACGACGCTGGCTGAAGCCACTTTCACCTCTTGGTCTAAACTAAATTTCAAACCTCCGCTTTCAAGAACAGTTCCTTTAACCAAGACATTTTCCTTATCGTCAAAATTATGTACAGTAATTGATCCACGGGCTTTTTCACCAATCTCTTTCTTTCCAGTCGCAGGTTTGGATTCTGTCAGATCTGACGTTTTAGACGTCGTTTCTATACCTAGATCACCCGAAGTTAGCTCGAGATCTTTCTTAATAGTTTGAGAGGGAAGAAATAAAGTTATAGTAGCTTTGTGAAAAAGATATTCGTTTAATAAAAGACCGCTAACGACTAAAACGATGCCAATAACCGCTGTCCACTTTTTATTGAAAATCTGCGGAAGTGAAGTTACGCTCTTTGTAAGTACTTTTATTTTATTGAAAATTCCTGTAAGTGAGAAATGCTGCTTGGGGACAACAGTATCTTTTGCAGAATTTGAGGTTTTTGCCTCTGCGACATCTCCTCCTATCACAAACCCCAAAACTTCATTTTTAGGTTTTTCTTCCACAATTTTTACAGCCGAAGTCTTCCGTGTAAACTGCTCTCCAAAAACACCAAGCAATCCTTGAATAAGTTCGTGTTCCTTTATGACTTCAACTCTTGGAAGTTGGACAAATAATTCCTCGCTCCACCGATAGGTAACAATTTCTGTTGACTCCTTATCTAGATCTTTTGAATTGTAGAGAATTATTCGTGATGGTAACAAAAATTTTCCCTTTATTTCCAAAAAGCTCGTCAGTAGATCGTCAATGAAATTATCCGTATGAGCTAAAATTTTTGAATAAGTTAACTCGCCTCGTTTGAAAACGAAGACCGAAAGATTTGAATAATCTAATTCCAATAAAACAGCGGTAAGTGGAAGTTCTTCCTTTTTTTCAAGATAATGAATAATTGCTTCATAACATTCGATATATCCCAAGGCTTTGAGATTTAGTTTGTTAACAAGATCTTTAATTTTTTGAAGATAAGGTTTTCTAATCTCCTTTGTTTTTTGATCGATAAAATGCGAGTAGACAAAAAAGATTGTTTCATGCAATTGTTTTTTTGAATGTTGTTCTAATTTAAGAATAAGTTCGTCGATATCCTCATATAGATTCTCCCATCCGTTAGAATACGTAAATTTTTCCTGGTCAACCAGAATTACATTTGAATCTTTCACTCTCATCAGGAGTCCGACACCCTCCTTTTCTTTTAGAAATATTCCAAAAAAAAATTTGCCTTCGTTAGCGTTATTTGTAAAAAACGGAAGTTTCATAGATTAGAACCTGTTGCAAAACCTTATACTTTAGCTTGTCATTGCGAGGCCGAGGACTCGGCCGAAGCAATCTCCGTCATAATTGAGATTGCGTCGTCGCTACGCTCCTCGCAATGACAAATATTAAGGTTTTGAAAAACTTCTACTCAATTTTATATTTTGTAAATACCTGGTCCACTCCTTTTTTTGCGGTCCTTAATGCATCGGCGTATGCTACACCTTGCACTGTCGCATTAATCGCATTTTCTAAATACTGAATGATTTCATCGTTCATACCATTATCAGACGTTTTGGAAATAAGCGGAAGAGACTCATAGAAATCTGCTTGCTTTATGACTGCTCCCACGTATTCATTTTGAGCTAAAAGTGAACCCAAGTCAACCCGTGAATACGGCTCTCCAAAAAGCCTAAGCTTGCTTTCGGTCTCATAAAGTTTCGTCAAATTATCCTTCTCAACCAAAAAGCGCAAAAATTTCCATGCCTCGAGTTGATTTTTACTGTAGCGGGATACCCCCTCTACCCAATAATTAGCAATAGACACCGGAGATCCTCCGGGAACAGAAGGGACAGGAACTACTTTTAACTGTAAATCGGGGTTAAGACTTTTGATGGTTAAGATTTCCCAGGATGGAGCAAATATCATAGATACCTTTTCTTGAGTAAAGGCCGTCACCGAGTTTGGCATAAACTCATCCCAAAAATTATTGGGAGGCTCGGCAAAACGGCGGTAACTTTCCAGCGCTCCAACCGCCTCGACTTGATCAAGAGTTTTTAAGCCGGCGCCATTTTGGAGAATCATAAGACCAAAGATGTCTGAAAAGTGATCCACATTAGAAGCCAGTCCTAAGGCGATTCCTGCTGTAATCAGCTGACCGTTTGTATCCTTTACCGTCAGCTTGACCACTGCGTCCGTAAGATCATCCCAAGTCAAAGGAGGTGTAGCTATGCCTGCTTTTTTAAAAAGGCTTTCATTGTAAATCAATACCAGTCCATCAATGTAAAGAGGAATACCATAATAAAAATCTCCAATCTTTAAATCCTTTTGCTGAATTTTATAAAACGTTTTTTCAAATTCGCTATTGCTCATGACTTTCTCCTGAAGGGGTGAAGCAATATCTTTTATTTGAGGAAGCCAAGTATTGTGAAAGCGGAAAATATCCGGTCCTTCTCCGTTTTTGCCTCGAGCCAGTAGCTTATCCCTATAATCTTGCGGAGACATTTTTTGATAGTCAATCTTAATTGCGGGATTTTTACGCTGGTAGTCTTCGATTAACGGAACAAACACTTCCTTCTCTTCCCACAATCCCCAGTAAGTCAATTTAACTTCCGTGATGGGACCTTTTCCTCTAAAAATCAGGCGTAGAAAAATTATGAGTATTATCAAAAAGAATATTGCTCCGCCAGCGATGATAAAATACCTATTTTTGTTTTCTTCGTAAACCATCGGTGGTACGTCTGACGGAATTTCTGACCCGGGGCTAGCTACAGGAGTTACCTCTTCTCCGGAGGGTGCAGATACCTCGGGCGCCACTTCTTCAGGCTTTA
>MFZO01000019.1:33520-50377 GCA_001788015.1 Candidatus Roizmanbacteria bacterium RIFCSPHIGHO2_02_FULL_38_11
CAGCGACAGATTCAAAAACTGTTTTAGGCTTATCCTGAGTATCATCGAAGGGTTGATTTTCGTCTGGATTTACTTTATTATCATCCATAGCAATTATCATATCAAAAAAATTAAATTAACATGCGATGGATTATTTTTGCTTTAGTTGCGGCGCTCATCTCCATCGGTCTCGCCATAATTCTCATCGTCAACGAAGAGCGCAATTTTAATAATAAAATCTATCCTAACGTTTATATAAATGAAGTCGATTTTGGCAGAAAGTCGAAATCAGCAGTAAGAAATTACTTCAACAATCTTAACAGTCAGTTTAAAAAAGTCCGCATTGATATACTCTACAAGGACGAATCTATAGCAACTTTTTCAGGAGAACAACTAAAAATCGGCTACGACTCACAAGGTATTGCCGATAGGGCTTATCTTATTGGCAGATCTACTCATTTTACTTCGCGGCTTTATCAAAAACTTGCGACGCTGCTCGCTTGGCAAGAGTTTAACTTTACTGTGGATATTAATTATGAAAAATCGTTAATTCAAGATTTTCTTTCGGGTGTAAAAGAAAAATACGACAAGCCTGCAAAAAACGCGCTTTTTAGTTTTGAGAACGGCCGGGTCGTTAGCTTCAGCCAGGAAGAAAAAGGTCAAGAAGTCGAAGAGCAAAAATTTATTTACGATATAGATAAACTTGTTCGTGGTTTAGAAAATAAAGTTAATAATATACAAGTCACTTTACCGATTAAAGTTATAGAACCAAAGGTAACGCTTGCGAAAGCCAATGAATTTGGAATTGAGGAATTAATTGCCGAGGGTAAATCAGATTTTAGCCATTCTATTCCTGAACGTATCCATAATATCATTTTAGCCAGTTCAAAATTTAACGGCGTTTTGATTCCAAAAGGCAGCGTTTTTTCATTTAATGATACGGTTGGAGACATCTCATCCCTAACTGGATATAAACCAGCCTATATCATCAAAAGCGGAAAAACAGTTTTGGGTGATGGGGGAGGAGTTTGCCAAGTTTCTACCACTTTATTTCGAGCCGCACTAAACGCCGGTTTACCCATCTTAGAAAGAACTGCCCATGCTTATCGCGTCGGCTATTATGAAAACGATTCCAAGCCGGGATTTGATGCTACAGTTTTTGCGCCAAATCCTGACCTAAAAATTAAAAACGATTCTCCTGCGTCTATTTTGATTCAAACTGAAGTTGATCAAGTAAATAATCTGCTTTACTTTAGATTCTACGGCAAAAAAGACCAAAGGAAAATTGAAATATCACAGGTTACAGTCTATGATGTAGTTCCCCCGCTTCCTGAAATTCGTCAGGACGACCCTACTCTAAAAAAAGGGGTAATAAAACAGGTAGATTTTCCCGCCTGGGGAGCAAAAGCAGTATTCAACTATAAAGTCTCAAATGACGACAAAGTCTTGTTTGAGAAAAAATTCTTCTCAAACTACCGCCCCTGGCAAGCCGTCTATCTCGTCGGCCAGGCGGATTGATTGGGCAATTATACCGCACTATAAAAAATGTTATACTCTTTTTATATGCAAGGACTTACGTTTGAACAAGATTGTCTCATAGGAGCACGCAGTTTTTTAGATACATGGGTTTGTAAACACCCTCTCCCATTTTTAGTCGGATTAGCCTATGAGGGAATTCTTTTACAAGTAACTATTTTAGTAGCATTTATCTTTCTTTTTGTTAGCTATATTATATATCGTAAAGTATTTAAAATTAGATAATCCAGATAGGTTATTCCAGAAGATGTTTATCTAAATCTTCTAACTCTTCTTAGTTTAAAGTGTAGATGCAGTTAGTACACCCGCAGGGTGTCTAACCTCAGTTTTTGTAAATTTTGGCATATTCGGCAATATTTTATTTTATATTATATAGAAGAAGCATATAGGCCAACTCTTTTTTCTACCTTATCTAGTCTTTGTTTTATCTCCGTATTTTCACCGTCGAAATGATCAATTACAAAATTGATTTTTTTAATAATTCTGACTTCCATCTTTTTAAGATTCTTCTTAGTAGCTATACTCTTTAAGTCTTTCTTCGTTGCCATACTTTCTAAATCTTTCTTTGAAGCCATTAACTCAAGATCTTTCTTTGTGGCAAATCTGTCCAAATCCTTCTTTGAAGCCATTTCTTTTAAATCTTTTTTTGTTGCATAATTACTCAATTCATTTTTGAGATCAGTTTTTGTTACCATTCTTTCTTCAATAGAATCCAAACGCTTATCAATCTTTTCCAACAATTGATCTGTTTTATTTTTGTTCATAGATAAAAATTAACATATCATCTTATGAAATACAATACAATGTATTTGGCAATATTCGGCAACATTAGGCAATCAAAACAAACTATCTGAACCACCTCGCCCTACCGAGTTTGTAATGAAGATTTTTCAGTTTTCTTTCGCCAATAATTTTCGCTGGGACGCCTCCAACGATCGCATAAGGAGGAACGTCTTTGCTGACGACTGCGCCAGCAGCAACAATTGCACCCTTTCCTATCCTAACTCCTGGTTGAACGATCACTCTTGGTCCAATAAAAACATAGTCTTCAATAATCACTGGGGCAGAGCTTGGAGAAAAGAATTCATCGCTAATCTCGTGTTGAGAGTTGAAAATCATAACTCCTGTAGCTAACGCTACATGATTACCGATCAGAAGTTTATCTCTCCCGTCTAAAACCGCCCCCTCACCAACGACCGTATCCTCTCCGATAGCAATATTATGAGGATCATAGAAACGGGTACCCATATGAAGCGATGAACCTTTGCCGATTTTAATCCCGGCTGTTCTATAAAATAACCTTCGTGCATGATGGAATGGAATACATCCGACTAAATGCAGTAAAAACACCTCAAATTCTAACAAAATATTCCAGGCCCGCAGTTTCAACTTATTAATAAATTGAGCCACAGTCAGCCTGTTTCCTGTTTTATCTTTTAATATAATCATATTAGATACAAAATATATACTTCTCTTTCTAAAAAGGGAAAAGAAAGTGATTAGATTAGTTATCTTCTAAACTTAACTTTTATCCTCCGTCACCAGGTCCATCTTTACAGCTCATGGATTTTCACCTACTTTCTATTATTAAATGAATATCACAAAAATTAGTATATCATTTTTTCATTTTCTTCTAAAAATCTTGACTTCATACTATAATTGGCCCGACCGAAAATGAAACGCCTGTTAGTATATGTAATATATAATCTCTGCCTGGCCCTAGTTATACCAACATAAAACAATCTTCTTTCCTCTTCGAGTGAAAAAAGATCGTCGATAGATCTAGAATGCGGAAGAATTCCCTCCTCTACCCCTGCAATAAACACGACCGGAAACTCCAACCCTTTTGCTTGATGAAGTGTCATAAGTCTAATTCCTTCTTTGGCTTTTGATCTTTTTTCTCCCTCAAAATACTCCGATTCAACCAAAGCAACCTGTTCTAAAAATTCAGACAATTTGGAAAAACGCACGGCAACAGATTTTAACTCCTTAATATTTTCAAGACGCGCGAAATCTTCTTCATCGTCAGGATTATAAAATTCAAGGTAACGCGTTTCTTTAAAAATCTTCTCCATAAGTTCTGAAGTCGCAATATCTTTTAACGACTTATTTTTTTTAACAAAATTAAGGAACTGCTCAAACCGCTTCTTGCCCAGTTTTTTTATCCTATCTTGAGATATTTCATCGTGAGGGTTTGCAATCATGCGAAAGTAAGACAATACGTCTTTAATTTCTTTTCGCTCATAGAATCTCGTTCCTCCAACCAAAACATAAGGTAGGCTATAATGTAGAAATGCCTCTTCTATGACACGCGACTGGGCGTTGGTGCGATACAGTACCGCAAAAGAAGGTAACGGTAATCTGTCATTTAACTCTTTGATCTTATTAGCAATATAAACCGCCTCCTCTTCTTCGTTTTCCGCTTCGTAGTATTCGACGTCATCACCCTCTCCGTTTTTAGTGTATAAGTTTAAAACAGGATGGGTTTGATTTTTAGAAATGATATTGTAGGCAAAATCCAAAATCGTTTGCGTCGATCGGTAATTCTGTTCCAAATGAAAAATTTTGGCTTTAGGAAAATCTTCGTTAAACTTCTCAAGGTTCCTCATATCAGCTCCCCTCCAAGAATAGATGCTTTGAGAGAAATCTCCAACTCCTGTAATATTTTTATATTTTTGAGCAAGCAATTTAGTCAAAAGATATTGGATATAATTTGTGTCCTGAAACTCATCAACCAGAAGATAACGATATCTGTTTTGGTATTTATCAAGCACATCATCGTGTTTTAAGAAAAGCTTCACCGCCTCCATGATTAAATCATCAAAATCAAGAGCATTGTTTTTTCTTAACTCTTTTTCATACTCGATATATACTTCAGCCACGAGTGGTCCGCTATAATCTGAAAAAAGCTCAAGGTAACGTTCTGGCGTAATGTATTGATTTTTGGCCGCCGAAATTCGATTGAGAAAAAAGGAGGGAGTAAAGCGTTTTGACTCAATTTTTTTGACAATCTTTTTCATCAGGCTTAACTGGTCGTCGTCATCATAAATAGTAAATTCCGGATCTATCCCGATATGATAACCGTCACGCCTTAAAATTTGGCAACAGAAAGAATGGAATGTGCCGACATATCCTAACCTTTTTAACCCCATCCTTTCCTTCATCTCATTTGCCGCTTTATTGGTAAAGGTAATCATCACGATCTCTAAGGGTGACACTTTATGATTCTGGATTAAATTGAAAACTTTGTAAACCAAAACCCTGGTTTTGCCAGATCCAGCACCCGCTAAAATAATTGAAGGACCATTTATATAAGATACTGCCTCAATTTGTTGGGGATTTAATTCTGCAAACAAATCTTGCGCCATAGACTATAATTATAAACGAAACTCGTTAACGAGTTAACGCGTTAACGAATTAACGGGTTTATGAAATACTTTATCGCCAATTGGAAAGCGAATAAAAATTTAAATGAGGCAGTGCAGTGGATAGATAAGTTTTTAACATTACCGCTTCGCAGCGATAGTGCAAAAGTTGTCGTATGTCCTCCTTACCCTCTTATTTTTCCTCTCAAAGAAAAAATAAAAAACACAAAAAATATTTATTTGGGAGTCCAAGATATCTCATCTTTTGAATTTGGAAGCTACACAGGCGAGGTCAGCGCAAAAACTCTGCAAGGATTGGTTGAATACGTCATTATTGGCCACAGCGAAAGAAGAAAATATTTTAACGAAAATACCCAAACGCTCTTTAAAAAAACACAATTGGCAAAAACGTATGGGATTGAGCCGATATTATGCATCAGGGATGAAAAAGACGCAATACCCGACCGAGTTCAAATCGTTGCCTACGAACCAGTCTACGCAATCGGGACAGGAAATAACGAGTCGGTCAAAAAGGTATTGGAAATGAAACAAAAATTAAACTTGCCAATACCATATTCTTTCATCTACGGAGGAAGTGTAAATAAAGACAATGCGTCTTCGTATCTTGATTCTTCGGAAATTGACGGATTTCTTGTAGGTGGCACTTCACTCGATCCTACTGAATTTTTCAAAATAATAAAATTGGGATGATATCTTATGTCAAAAAGAATCTTTCTGTTTCTTGTTCTCCTGGCTATTATCTACTTACTGCTAACTACTTCAAGATACTACCGCTTCCTGACTGAAACTCTCAAAATTTCACCTATTAAAACTCTCTTATCTCTTGACTCCCTTAAAACATACGATGATCAAGTCACCATTCTAATTCTAGGAATAGCCGGAATGAATCATCAAGGAGGAACACTCTCAGATTCAATAATAGTAGTAAACTACAACCTACAAACTAATAGTCTACTCACTATCTCCCTTCCCCGAGACATCTGGAGTGATACTCTACAGGATAAAATTAATACCGCTTATGCCTACGGTGAAGCCAAACAAAAAAACGGCGGGCTCAAATTAGCTAAAGCAGAGATCGGGGCTGTTATTGGAATTCCTATCCAATATGCGCTGGTTCTAGATTTTGATAAGTTTAAAGAACTGGTCGATTTGCTGGGAGGTATCGAAATAGATGTTGAACGTTCATTCACAGATAAACAGTTTCCAATCCCGGGAAGGGAAAATGCCCCATGCGGAGGCGACCCTGATTTTAAATGTCGTTACGAAACCGTCTCGTTTAAAAAAGGTGTAACCCACATGGATGGAGTAACAACTCTGAAATATGTCCGATCCAGGCACGCAGTCGGAATCGAGGGAAGTGATTTTGCCAGAAACAAAAGGCAACAAAGGGTACTCGAGGCTATCAAAAATAAACTATTCCTAGAAATAAAGAAATTAGCCCTCGGTCATTTAAAAAAAATCTACCAGGCCTTTGATACACTGTTAACGCGTGATGTCACAAACCAACAATTAGCAATTATTCTCAAAGACATCATATTGTCTAGAGATTTTACCCGAAAAGAGATCACCCTTTCGCAAGACTTTTTCATTACGCCTGACAATAGCTCCTATAATGGTCAGTATGTTTTAATGCCGAAGGCCGGCAACTTTTCCATTATTCATCAATACATCCGTTCAAAAAGGACGTCAGACGTCCTCAAAACAAAAAGGAGAAGAAAATAACTAACCCTGCAACCGAAAATAAGATTAACAAGTTATTCAGATAACCTGTCTGCGGTAACTGTTCTATGACCGTTGGGGATGGAGAAGGCGTTGATGTTTCCTCTATAGTTGGACTAATTGGTTCCGTAATGGGAATTTCTGTTGGAGTAGGCGCCTCCGTCAAAGTTGGAATTTCCGTCGGATTTGGAATCTCTGTCGGTATTGGCTCCGGTGTCGGAGACGGGTTATTTTTTGCAATCACTCTGTAGATGGTTGGACTTGGCGCAAGTTGATTCTTTTTTGCTCTTGACGATCTTAAACTGGCATAACCAATCCAGGTTATAAATCCAAAAAAAATTAACAGTCCTGTCAAAATAATAAGTGCGAATTTATTCTTTTTAATCTTCTTTTGTATTTCGCTTTCAACTAAATGCTTATTTAAGTCTAAAAGATAACTTCCTTCCTGAAATTTCGGAACTTGCGGTTTTGTTTTCGATTTCCCTATCTTCGTCAAAAGAATCAGTTCATAAATTAAAAAACCCAGAGTTATCAAAAAGGCGACCAACGCAATTTTATTCAGCGAAGACAACAGTCCAACAATGTCCATAATATCATTCTATGTTAAATCAAGACTAGAATGCAAGGAGAATGCCTAGTCCTAATATAATCAAGCTTGCGCTCGCTGCGCCGATTGGAATAAAATTTGTGCCGGGAACTAAAGGTGTAATGCTGACTGTAGGCGTGAGTGAGATAAAAACCGTAGGAGTCAACGACGGTGACGGAGTCGTGGTCGGAGTAAAAGTTGGCGTTGCTTCTTCGGTTGCTGCAGCCAGTACTTGTTCACCTGATTTAGCAATGACAAATTTTCTTGTCAGCTGAACATTTCTTCCTTTTGCATCTTTTGTAACCAATTTTAGTACATGTAAACCAGGAGGAAGTTGTTCTGTCAACATTACTCTCCATACTCCCTCCCTGTCTGTTACGGTTTTAAAAGAATAGCTTTTTGCAGAATCTATAGTTACTGCAACCTCGCTACCTGGAATTGCAGTTCCTTTAATCAGGGGGTTTCCGATCGGAATGATCATTTCTTCCTTGGGAAAAAGTATTTCAATTTTACTCGGCCGCGTTTTCGACTCTATGGAGGTTGAAAGAACATTTTCTCTATTCAAAAAGTTGTAGTTTTTACCATAAATAACAGTTTGCGGCAAAGGACTGATATGAGAAACTTCGGTTATAATTTGTGTCTTTTTTATTTCATCTCCAAATACTTCTATTGTTAACTTATCTTCAAGATCAACCATTTTAGCCTTCATGGTATCTTTATCCAAGATCGAGTTAAGAGGTATGAGCCACTCACCGGTTGTCTTTGACAATGTGGCGATAGGATATGCCTTATCAAAGAAAAGAATTACTATGGAGTCTTTAAGAGGTTCCCCATTTTCTTTAATTATTTTTCCATAGGCCGGACTCAGGGTGGAGGCAAACGATAGATTTGAGGGTGTTTTGAAAGAAAAAGCTCTTCCATCTTTCGCTTCAACCAATTGGTTATTGCTTACAATCTTATAAAAATATATTGTATCCGGCTCCAGATTCTTTAAGATTGCGAAATGATAATAAAATAAATTTCTTTTATCCTGAACGTCTCTTTCGTCTAAAGCAACTTTATCTAAAACTTGCTCCCTCTGACCGTAGATCAACCAACCTGTCTCTTTCGCGTCCGTTTGCCAATACATGCTGACTTGGTTATGTGACGGACTCACCAAACGCAACTGCCTTACGGTCTTTTTACTTGCTTTTGAACGAATGGGGGTCAAACCAAAAAGTCCGGCTAGAAAAAAAATTAGCAAAAGCACAACGCCAATTGTCACCGAGGTGGGTATCTTTGGATCTTGAGGAAAAAAATATTTAGAATAAGTCATATTTCAATTATGGGTTTTTTTCCTTCAGTATTTTTAGTATATCCGGCTTAATAGTAAAATCAACTTTTTGCATCGACTCAAACCCGGATTTAACAGTAGTCTTTGTTTTTACCAGATAGATATCTAAAATCATCCAAGCAACAATGGTAAAGAAAACCGTTAAAGATATCCAAAATAATTCTTTCTGATTCATAGATAATATCCCTCAATTTGCAATTTAATTTTCAGGTTAGCCCCCGGTGAAGATTCATTTTTATCTCGAGCCAACTCTAAGTTTGGTATTAATTTGAGACGACGTTGTCCATAAACCTTCTTAACAAATGCCATTGTGTCCTCAAACGTTCCTGCCATACTTATGTTGATAGTAAAAGATTTTAACTTGGCAATTGAATCCTTATCTTTTAGGTTGATGTCAAAAACATCAATTCTTTCCGATGTGAGGGTGCTTTCTTCTGTTGAAACAACCACATCGGAAAGCATTTTATTTATTTCCGGTTTTGGGCCGATGGCTTGATCTAAAAGAATAAAATCTTCTCTATTTTCCTCGAATACCGACTGGGTCTCAATAACTTTGTTAATTTGCTCTTCATACGCCCTGTTAATTTTATCTAACTGCTGAATTTTTGAGTTGGTTTCAAAAACGGTCAAAAGATTCGGCCGAATTATATAAAATATAAAGAAAGAAAAAATTAAAAAAAAGGCTATCGTGTATGTATAATCTTGTGTTTTTTTTGTATATAGTTTTTTTACTATTGAAGATTTTTCCATGTTTAGTTTAAAGAACCTAAATGCTTTTGTATTTGCTTAATTCCAAAGAAAATTCCAATCCAAGGTCTATTTTTTTTATATTTTTCAGTTCCACTTTTTTGAATTTTGACTCTTTTTTTAAACGATCTAAAAACTTTTTTACAGATTGGGGGTCCTGAGTATAACCTACCATGAAAATTGTGTCCTTCGAAACTTGCATTTTATTGAGAAAAAAATTTTCCGGAAACAACGATAAAAGATAATCTGTTTCTTCGAGAAATGTTTGTTGATTGGCTATGATTGATTCCAACTGATTTAGTCTGGTTGCTTCTTTTTTTGCCTCTTTAATTAACGGTTGAGAAACTTGAATAATCTCTTTTTTTTGTTCAACCGTTTCTTGCAGATCCACCAGTTCCTGATCAACTTTGAAACGGTAAAAAAAAACGCCGATCACAACAATCTGAGTAATCACAAGGATATACCGCAGATAGTTGAGCATGAAATAGATAAGTCTTTCCAGCGGCTGTTCTTTTCTACGACCAAGCAGATTTATTTTGTATTTCATTTATTCAGAAGCCGTGCAACTCTAGCTTTTAACCGGCTCGCCTTATTTTTATGAATTACATGATGCTTCGCGGCTTTATCGATCGCTCTATAAGCTTTATTTATAAGTTCTTTTGCTTTCTCACCTTTTTTGTGCTTCTTTACGCTGTCGATGATCTTTTTATAGGCCAATTCATACTTTTTATTTTGCAGAGTTCTTTTTTTATCCTGTCTCATTTTCTTTTTGGCTGATTTTATAATAGGCATAACAACCTCCTTCCTATTTTAACCCGTTAACCAGTTAACGCGTTAACGAGTTAACGAGTTAACGAGTTTATATTTATATTTCGTATTCTTTCTCAAACACCTTATCTCCATAATCACCTGTAAATCTTAAATTCAATCTAATTTTTCCAAGGACCTGATGATATACACAGGCGCCGGATGAACAAGTCCCAAGGGTTAGAGTTTTATCCACACTTGTCTCATTATTTTTCATCTGTATTGTTCCAATGACTCCCTGTAGACCTTGTTGTTTTGTCTGATAAGAAAGCTCGTAATCTATTGATTCTGTACCATTAGGAAAGTCTTTTATCTGCAATGTTACTTCTCTACCGGCTGAGGCAGAAATAAGATCTACAGAAACACTGCTGTCAACGGTGGGGATAACTGCTTCTGTGGGTAAAAGTTCTTCATTAATCTCTTTTAGTTGAGTAGTTCTTCTCGACGCCACCAATACTCCTCCAATTAATAAAACTATAATAACAACAGCACCAATTATCATTAAATTTTTTTTGCCCAGGTTCATAAATTTTTCACTGTCATTCCTGACTTGCCTCGCCCATTGAAGCCGATAGGCGAAGTTGGGATCAGGAATCCAGAATTAAATAGATTCCCGCTTTCGCGGGAATGACCGAATTAAATCCGGTCAACTTTTAATTTATTCTTTATATGTTCATTTAATTTATCTATCCTCACTCTTTCCTGCTTCATTGTATCTCGGTCTCTTACCGTAACAGTTTCATTTTCCAACGTCTCATAATCAATAGTAACACAAAATGGAGTACCAATCTCATCTTGTGAAAAATAGCGCTTTCCAATATTTCCTCTTTCATCCCAAGCCGTAAAAAAATTTGTTTTAAGTAAATGATAAACTTTTTTTGCCTTATCAACAAGTTCTTTCTTATTTGCCAGCAAAGGAAAAACTGCAGCCTTAAATGGTGCTAATTTTGGATTAAGTTTGAGAACAACTCTTTTGCCTTCTTCTTGATAAGCGTCAATCAGGAAAAATAAGGCCGTTCTATCTACGCCACCCGATGTCTCGATGACCCAAGGAGTAAATTCTCCTCCAGTTTCCGGATTTTTATAATTTAATTTGTGTCTTCCCAAATCCCAGTCTCCTCGGTGGTGTATTCCTTCAAACTCACTCCAGCCAAAAGGCGCTTTGTACTCGATATCGTAAGCAGCCCGGGCATAATGGGCTCTTTCATCGTCTGCATGTTTCCTGAATCTAAGGTTTTCGGTCTTTATCCCCATCGATTTATACCAATTGATTCTCTGTTTTTTCCAATACTCAAAAGTTTTTTCGCCTTCTTTTTCGTCAGGTTTGATGAAATATTCCAGTTCCATCTGCTCAAATTCCCGAGACCTATAGGTAAAATTTCCAGGCGTAATCTCATTTCTGAAGGCTTTTCCAACTTGAGCAATCCCAAATGGGATCTTCACCCTTGAAGAATTAACAACATTTAGAAAATTGACAAAAACTCCCTGCGTTATTTCACCCCTCAAATAGGCTTTTTGCTTAGGTTCTGTAACTCCTAAATATACTTCTGTCAATAGATTAAATTTTTTAGGCTCGGTAAATTTTCCTTTTTGGCCGCATTTTGGACAAGTAGAATCAACGATTTTGTCTGCCCTGAACCTGTTATGGCAATTCTTGCACTCAACTAAAGGATCTACAAATCCCTGCACGTGTCCTGATGCTTCCCAGACTTTAGGATTCATCACAATAGACGCGTCTAGACCAACCACATCTTCTCTTTCATACACCATCCTTTTCCACCATTCTCTTTTAATGTTGTTTTTCAACTCCACCCCAAGAGGGCCGTAATCCCAAAAACCGGCTATTCCGCCATAGATTTCAGAAGAAGGATAAATAAATCCACGCCGTTTGCATAAGGCAACGATTTTGTCCATTGATACCATATTTATTATTTTTTTGTCATTCCCGCCCCGTAATAAATACGGGGTAAACTCCAGCGGGAATCCAGAAGTTATATAGCTCCCCGATCAAGTCGGGGATGACAATATTTACAATATTGTCAATTATATATGAAGCTCCGGCATTTTTTCATGAATAATTTCTTCGATTGCATTCCTTAACTCGTCGTAAGATTTATCTTCTTTGGAATAACCTAACAGCTTAAGAACTTTATTTAAATAGGTGGTCAACAATAAATTCATTTGGCTTTCGGTCTCTGACAATTCAATCAAAAATTTCATCACCAATTTGTAGACGGCCGTCTCAAGTTGGTTCTCCGGTAATAAACGCTCCACAACGAATAGAAACTGATATAACGATTGAATTTTATGAGGATTTTTTTTAATTTGCGAAAAACCGGAAAGAAGATTAGTTTCCTGAAGATAAAATCTGCTGTCCTTTTTATAAAGAACAGCATTTATTAAATTTGCGGTCTGAACATGGGGAAGGCGACGGCTTGTTATTTTCTTTATTCCTTTGGCAAATGTAATAACTTTACCCAGCTCTTTTGTAAAAAGGGTAATAATTTTATCTTGGTTAAGTAACGACTTCTTCCTCAACACAATCGCCTCTGTTTTAATTGTTCTTTTCATAGTGAGAAGATTTACTTTCGCTTTCTAGAAAGAAGTTCTTTAATTTCTTTTTTTAATGAAGGAAGTCGTTTTGTTGTAATATTCCAAATTCTCTTTAAATCTATTCCCCAATATTCGTGAGAAAGTACATCTCTTAACCCAGACATCCTTTTCCAAGGTATAGATTGATATTTTGTTTTTAAGTCCGCGGGAATATTCTTAGTCGCTTCTCCAATGATTTCCAATCTCCGAATTACAGAATCTTGAATTTGATCTATTTTGTAAAAATCTTTTTCCTTTAGATCTTTTACATATTTCTCAATTTTATCTATCGCTTCAAGAATATCTTCTAAATAAACGATTATGTCTTTTTTCATGCATTGTAGATAGGTGATTGATGACTAAGTATGTAGTTCTTTAATCTAGTTTTGATTGCAGATGATTCTACTAAATCAACCTTTCTTCTTAATTTTTCTTCTAATTCTTGTTTCAAACCAATGAAATCAAAAAGGTCGCTTTCTTCTTTTAAAGTCACCAAAATATCAATATCACTTCGTTTATTAAAATCGCCTCTTGCCAAAGAACCAAAAATAGACGCTTTTATCACTCCATATTTTTTCAAAACTGGAACAATTTTTTTCTTTATATCTTGCATATTTGATTTTTAATCTTTAACATCTCAACTCCAATTGGCTCTCTATACTTATTATATTCAATAATAATGTTAGGCTCAACTTCTTCAAATCTTTCTTCTTTGCCTTTTTTTAGAAAAATATAGATCGAGTCAGACTTATTGCCATAATAAATATTTGATTTTTTCAAATGCTGTTATTTTAACATAAATACATTGGTGTAAGTTAAAGAAAAGGTATCTCAAAGTTTCATGGTGTCGCGACCCCATTTATATTCACTATTTTGGAAATCGTAGAAAAGGTAGAGGCAGCGCTGCAAAGGCAATATTCAAATTTGCCGAGAGCCGCCGTGAAAAGAAATAAGAAAAACGCAAAAATTTTAAAGAACTTTCTTTGCTCTTATTTGGTTAATACTCCTAATTGACTACCTGCATCCAAAACAAGGACGCCAGCTTTTTGTGATCTTTTTAACCGATTATAAGTGCTTAATCTATATAGTTCGTGAGCAAAGGGAATAAGTTTTTTTGATATGTCTAGACATAATCTTCCAGGATCGAGGGCAACTTTGCGTCTTAAAAATTTAGGAGTATCTGTAACAGGGAGTCTGCTCTCTAGTCTAATTCTATCTAATGCGTCAGCGTCTTTTAAAATAGAAAGCTCTTTTGCAACATCTGAGTCGGGATCGACCTCTTGATCGTGAGCTTGAACAATTTTAAGTATCTTATCTTTAGTATCCAAAGGTATATCAGCTGGTAAATTTTGCAAGGCCCAATTAGCGCCCGCTTGCGCATGACCTCTTCCAATGAAATCACTATGTCTCCTCAAATCATGCACTACTGCACTCCACCGAAGTGCTACTCTATTTACAGTATCAGGTTGTAATTCACCAGATTGTATAAGTAAATTAGTTATTGTTTCTTGTAAGATAAGTACTCGGGTCAAATGGTCTATGCCATGATATGCACTTCTGGATCGGTCAAGTGAGGTAAACCATTCCTCTTTTGGAATATAAGGTTCAAGATCGACTCGAGAAGTTGGGACTTGAGGAATAGGGTATTGTTCTTCTCTAAAACCTTCTCCGGTAAGTAACTCGCGGTCACTAAACTCTGCACTATATCTCTCACATAACTCACGAGGCAACACAGGTAATTCAACCTTGTTCTCCTTTAATATGGCTTGAGTTTCTGCAATTCTATCTAATGGAACCTCTAGATGAGTAAGCATATCTATTAGAATCTGTTGATCAGTTCTCCTTTCTGTTCTTGAAAGAAACGCCGCTTTTTGGGTTGCTTGAAATGCTCCAGGTTTTATACCTATAAGTATTGGGTAATTGTCGGGAATAGACGACCGAAGTCTTGTAAAACCTGCTATATCCCTTTCCGAAGATAATTGTCTACCAATTTTTTTCTCAATCCAATCTATTGCATCTTTTCTCGTACGATTTAATGCCCGAGCATATTTTAATAAATTAAAAATCTCTGGCAGAGTGAGACGCTTGATATACTTTATCCAATAATGTCCAGACCTGAAATCACTATAAGATAATTCTTTTCCTTTCTCTAGATGCATATCTGCATAAGCTGCTGCGTACGGTCTCATCCATGTCGTAGAAATAGTTTCTGACTCTCCTAAGCTTGGATCCCATACATCTCTATGCGGAATCAACTGTCGAGTACTAGCTATCCCGCGAAGAATATCTATCTGTCCTCTATTTCCATATCTTCCGGTTCCGTGCCATGTATCTACTCCTCTATAAATTTTCTGAATAGTTGATCTTTGTTCTTGGTATAATCGCTCTAATTCAGGTATAGTAGCTTGGGGTTCACTGATTGGTTTTTTAAAAATTACATCAATTGGATCGCTTGCTGATACTTCGGTCATATGTATGCAATTTTCTCAAATTTTACGATGTAATTAAGGTGTTCGCTTCCGCGAGCACAAAGTCGCTCGCGCTGAAAAATTTGCAATGATGTGCTCTAAATTATCACGCGCAGAAGCGCATGGGCCTTAATGTTCAGGCTGTTCTAATGTCATTCTGGCAAGCGAGGAACGAGCGCGTCCAGAATCGTTGTTTAGATTCTGGAGTCGCTCCAACACTCATCGCTCCCCAGAATGACTGCGTAACTCCTATCCTAGTTTCTTCATCAGGTATATCCCTTTGCTTTTCTTCTTAATTCATCGTATTTTCGCAACATCTCAGTTCTTAATCCTAATTCACTTTCGCTTAATGGAATTTCTTGTTCTTCTGGCATATAATTATTTTAATTTAATTTCCTTATCCACATCCAAAACTCCGTCATAAAGTTTCTTTCCGTCCACTTCTACTACAAGTTTATCTTCATAGGTGCCTGGTTGCTTCTGAACCAGAACTTCGTAATCTTTAGATTTGATATTAGGTGGCAAGCTGTACTTCACGATGACCGCTGCCTTTCCGAGAGGAGTTATCTCAAGATATCCCTCAAAGACAGTCTTCCCTAAATCGTCATAGGTTTGAACCTTCTTTTTTGAACCGTCGAAGCTTATCAACTCTGATCCCTTTGGAACATAAAATCGTATCCAATTTCTCAGAGTCGCATTAAGACACAAGCCGCCTCTTTCTAGGTTGCAGTCCGAATGTGGGTAGGGATTGCGAAATTCCACGGTAACCTCACGCGTTATTTTCCCGTTGTCATTTAATTTGGTTTTTGAACTGATAGACTGGCTGGTAAATAGATTTGCCTTTGCGCCGGCGAAATTTACATTATTCACGTGCAGGTAATCACCGTCAAAATTCTTAATCCTGGCAGCAAAGTTCAGCTTCTCAACTGATTCTTGCAAATCTTGATTGGTAAAGTAAACGAGAACGTGCTTTTCCTGAAGATTCTTAAACATCTCTTGTATCAAGGTACCCCAGTATTTAGAAGGGGAAAACCCTATGGCTTTATAGAATAACGCGTACATCAAATCTCCCAAAATTCCTTTTCTGTCTTCTTTGATGAAACCCACCGGTCTATCTATTTCGTTAAGTAGAGTGTATATAACCTGTGGACAATCGCAACGCTTATCTTCTTTGGCAGAGAATCTAATCCCTCTTGCCTCGGTGTCTCCAAAAATCGCCAGCATATCAACTAACACCTTAGTGTCAAGAGCGATAATTCCGTCGTAGTTCACTTTTTCTCCGCTATTTTTATAAAGACTATTAAAAAGTTCGACCGATGTAGGAAAATCCGGAGACAGATTGCTGTCACGTATGAAAAAGCGGTTAACATCCTTATGGTAGGTTAAGATTTCTTTTGGAGCGCTGGGGTGGGAAGAAATACTGTTGTCAAGCGTGTAGATGTCTTTTGACCTCTGAATTGTCATCTTGCCACTCTTTATCTTAAAAACGGCATAGGCGGTCAAGAACCCACCTGTTGCCCTAAGCTCTTTATCGTTCTGGAAAAGAACAAGATAGGTTTTCTCCTCATCGCTGCCGAATATTTCCGGCAATTTCTTAACTAGAGGTTTTGCATCGACAAAAAGTGACGCCAAACCGGTAAACTGCTCTTTTAGATTCTCTATTCTTGCCCCAACCTCTCGCGAACCTATCTTTTTTGGGTAGCG
>MFZO01000019.1:50399-77068 GCA_001788015.1 Candidatus Roizmanbacteria bacterium RIFCSPHIGHO2_02_FULL_38_11
GACCCTTTTTAAATCCGATAAGGTCTGCATAAGGGGTGATTGCTTTTATCGACTCCTGCCCAGCTCGAATCAGATAATCTCCCGCCTCAATTCCATTTTTAAAATCTGAAACATAAGGAATAAAAGAAGCCCAGTAAAGGGATTGAGCTGATTTTTTGAAGTCGCCATATTTTTTTGAAAAATCTTGAAATTTGCTATTTAACAAGTCGATATCGTTTTGGGAAAAAGCGGTCTTCAATTCTTTTGCTGAAGCGATAAGAATTTTTCCTTTTGTTGACAAATTGCTATAAGTTATGTACGAATATATTGTAAGAATTCCAAAGATAAGAAGAAGAACACTAAGAAAAGATAGGACTTTTTTCTTTCTTCTTTTTGGTGTGAAGTTGAATTGTCTCATCTATGTTTTTGTCATCCTGAATTTATTTCAGGATCTGCATTGTCATTCCCGCGAAACTTGTCCTCGCGAAAGCGGGGAGCGGGAATCCAGAATTATATAGATTCCGGATCAAGTCCGGAATGACACTAATAAGGAAATATTATTGTACTACATCACACTGCCCCTTGTCCAGAGAGCATTACGATTGGCGTTTTAAAAATAATTTTTAAATCAAGCCATAAAGACATATTTTTTACATAAGAAGCATCCATAGCAATTCGCTTATCAAAATTAACCTCGGATCTCCCCGAAACCTGCCAAAAACCTGTTATTCCAGGCTTTACCGAAAGTACCTTAGATACGAGTTTTTTTGTATGGGGAAATTTATTTTGTTGATTTTTTAGCTCGTCGGGGTAATAAGCTCGCGGTCCGACCAAACTCATTTCTCCCTTTAAAACATTTAAAAGTTGTGGAACTTCATCAAGAGAATGTTTGCGAATAAATTTACCTATGGTGGTAACTCTGGGATCTTTGCGTAATTTATAACTTCCTTTTTTATATTCTTCATATAATTCTTGAAGTCTTGGATCAGTCCTTAAAAGGTGGTGGGCATTTTCAATCATCGAACGGAATTTATACATTTTGAATTTCTTTCCGTATTCGCCGATTCTTTCCGGCACATCGGCAAACACTGGACCTGGAGAATCAAGTAGTATTGCAATCGCAGTCAGCAAATATATGGGTGAGAAAAAAATCAATAATGTTATCGCGCCAAAAAGGTCAATCGCCCTTTTCAAATACCTCTTATAAAATGTATTTCCGACGAAAGAAAAGTCATTTTGCATTGGATATATTCTAACAAATTTATTCTAAGTGAGTTTTTCGTGTTCGGTCCCCTCAAAACTCTCAACAAGTTTTTTGATCTTAGGAACCGATTCTTTTTTAGTAATTAGCAGAACATCTTTTGTATTTACTACTAGATAACCCTTGAGGTCAATTCCTACAATCAGCTTTTTATTCTCATGATTATACACTAGGTTGTCGACGCTCTCACGAAGCATGACATTTCCTTGAATTACATTATCTTCTGGCTTAGTCTGCAAAGCTTCTTTTAGCGCCTCCCATGCGCCTATATCACTCCAGCCAATATCAACTGATAGTACATAGCCATTTTTCGGATTCATTTTCTCAAGAATAGCTTCATCGAAAGAAATCTTATCAATCGTTGGATATATTTTGTTTAAAACTTTTTCGTAATTTCTTGTTTTATAACTTACATTTATTTGTTTTAACTTATTAAAAAGAACTGGAGCAAAAGTTTCAAACAAATTCCATAAAAATTGTGGCGTGGTCACAAAGTATCCTAAGTTCCAGGTGTGACGACCGCTTTTAAAAAATTTCTCTGCGGTAGATAGATGGGGGCGGTATTGAAATGCTTTAAATTGGTATACTGGGATCTCCCTAACTTTTTTTATCCTCTGTCCAAATTCAATATAACCCAAATTTTGATTTGCAAACCTTGGTTGCTGACCAATAAATATAATTTTGTTTGGGTCGTTTTTTATCATTTTTCCAGCTTCCCTGATTGCTCTTCGAAAGACATTTTCATTTTTAACCAAATGGTCACTCCCCCAAAGTAAAAGAAAGGGTTCAGTTTGATTTAATTTCATAAATAAAGCCGTAACCAATCCAACCGCAGGTCCAACATCTTTCATTGCGGGTTCAACAATAATGTTGTCTTTTGGAAGTTTTGGTAGTTGTTTTCTTACAACTTCTTTATACTGTTCTCCGGTTGAGATAAAAATATCATTCCAAGTAAAGTCGGGATGAAGTTTATTTACAGCAATTTGAAGCATCGTCAACTCGTTGACTATCTTCCCGAACTGTTTTGGATTTTTTTTCCTCGATAAGGGCCAAAGCCTTGTGCCTACACCACCTGCAAAAATAACTGCCTTCATAAAATAATCTTCTTGTCATACTGAACTTGGTTCAGTATCTAATTGTCATTCCCGCGGAAACTGGAATCCAGATTAAGTAGACTCCTGATCAAGTCAGGAATGACAGATCCTGAAATTAATTCAGGATGACAATGTTTTTATTAAATTTTTAAATTTATTTATAAAAATTTTTTTACTATAGCTCTCTACATTCTTTTGTCCAATCTCTTTAGTACTACGCTTCAATCTGTATTTTACCATATTGTATTTTCTTAATGCGTTATTTAGGCATTCAACGCTTTGGTCTTCAAAAAATATGCCTGTCTTTCCTTCTATAACTATCTCGCTAGCTCCTCCTTTTTTATAAGCTATCACTGGGCAGCCAAAAAACTGCGCTTCCAACGACACATAGCCAAAATCTTCCTCCTGCGGCATAATCAACGCCTCCGCATTGTTGTATAAATAACCGAGTTCTGTATCAGTTAGCTTATTCAGAAACAAAACATTGTCACTTGCCGTATTTTTTAACTTTTGTAGTTCACTACCTTCGCCAACAATTACCAAATTAGTTTTATTCCCGTTACCTATGTTGCTCGCCTGCCCGTAACTCTTCGCGTAGCGAGGCGGGCGGGGCCGTGATCGTATAGGTACCTCTTTTGTTAAGGCTTTAATCATAAGATCAACACGCTTATACGGCTCCAATCGAGACACAACTAGGAAATATTTTCCACCCTTGTCATTCCGAGCGATGATTTTTGGAGCATTCCTCCACTTCGGTCGGAATGACATTTTTCGAATTTCGGATTTAATTTTATCCCAGTATTTAATATCAAACGGCGGATATATCACTTCGGAGTTTCTTTTATAGTACTTTTTACAGCGGTCCGCGACAGTCTCTGAGATTGAAATGATATGATCCGGCCTTTGAGCGGCAATAAAATCCCACTCCCGAAGTTTGGTTAAATAACATGATAATAAAGACCTTATTATCTTATTTGGAAAATATAACTTTATATCAGACCACAGATATCTTGTTGGTGTCAGCAGATAGCAAATATGAAGAGTCCCCGGTCTTGTAATTATTGATTTGGCAAATGCAGAAGTAACAGATATTACAATGTCATAATCGGTAAAATCAAAAGATTCAAAAGCGTAAGGATAAAACGGGAAGGAAGCAAGTCTGCTTTTTCTTATGAAAGAGGGAAATCTTTGGATAAATGAAGTCTTAATCTCTAAATTCTTTGCCCAGGAAGCCTTCTCTGAATCGTAATAAGAAGTATAGAATTCCGCCTGCGGAAACATTTCATTTAGCGTCAAAAGAACCCTCTCTACCCCACCCCACTTATCGATCCAATCGTAAGTTATTGCGATTTTTTGTTTCTCTAGCATAATCCTATTATATGCTTGAATAGAAAGATTTTCTTATGTATTATCAATCTATATGACCAATCTTGATTTGGCTAAGTACAAAAGTTTGTATCTAAAAACCGCACGTGAACATCTAATTGACTTAAAAAAAAATTTATTCCAACTCAATCAGAATCCTACGGACCAGCAGTTGATCTACGAAGTATTCCGCCTTTTCCATTCTCTCAAAAGCCAAAATTATTTTATGGGTTTTGAAAAAACCGCCAATTTCTGCAAGGCGCTTGAAAGTTTTTTCCGGGCAATAAAGGAGGGAAAGCGAAACTATGATCCTACCAAGTCCCAAGTTATTCAAGACACATTCACAAAATTAGAAAATTCCCTTGCTAATATTGAAAAAGATAATACAGAAATTGATCTTTCCCAAGATATTATTAATTTAGAAGAAAAGTTGGGAGTTAATATGTCATCCTGAATTTATCCCGATTTAATCGGGATCAGATGCTGAACCCTGCCTTGCCGGCAGGCAGGCAAGTTCAGCATGACAAAAAACATTATGAAATTATTGCTTATAGAAGATGATGTCTTTTTTCGCAAATTTTACGTTGAAAAACTTAAGGAAAAGGGTTTTGAAATAGAGGAGGCTGATGATGGCGAACAAGGCCTTGAGAAAACTCGTAGCTTCAAACCTGACCTCATTATACTTGACATAATCATGCCAAAAAAAGACGGATTTGAAGTCCTGAATACTCTTCACGCCGACGATAATCTAAAAAAGATTCCCGTGCTGGTTTTTTCGACTCTTGGTCAGGAGTCAGACGTCGAAAAAGCCAAAAAACTAGGTGCTGCCGATTATGTAAATAAGAGTCTGTTTGACTTCAACGATTTGCTGGCAAAGATAAACATATTGACCAAAAATAAATTTCAACCAACAACTTCCAAGTAATCCAAACAAATCACAACCTCCAACTTTCAAAGTTCAAATTTTGGGGATTTGATTATTTAGAATTTGGAATTTGTTTGTATCTTGGTAATTGGAATTTGAAGTTTCATTTACTATGGTAATTGCAGACGATCAACTAAAAACTCTTATCCTAAAAACAAAAATAATAGATGAAAAAGGATTCACAAAAATCCTGGAATATGCAAAAATTTCTGAAGTTTCTCTATCCGAAGCTCTGGTTGACAATAATCTGGTCTCCGATGAAAATTTAGGACTCTTGATTTCAGATTTTTTGAAGCTGCCTTTTATCGTGCTGTCTAAAACCGCCATTCCTCCTGAGGTCTTTCGCATTATTCCGGAAAGAATCGCTAGAAAAAATAAAGTTATAGCCTTTGCAAGATCTAAGGAGGGGATAAAGGTTGCAATGGCTGATCCGCGAAATACAGAACTTTTGCAACTAATTTCAAAAAAAACCGGCGAACGGATATTCCCTTATTTTGCCACGATTCGAGATATAAATAATACATTCCAGATTTATCGAAAGGAACTGCAAAAAAACTTTGACGAACTGGTATTTAAAGAAACGCACGGCAAAAGCTTAGAGGAGGCACCAATCACAAAAATCGTTGACTTATTGATTAATTATGCCTATCAGGATAAAGCTTCAGACATCCATATTGAACCTCAAGAAACAAGCTCACTTATACGTTTCCGAATCGACGGAATTCTGCACGATGTCCTAACGCTGCAAAAAAATCTTCATGATCGGATAATTTCTAGAATTAAAGTTCTATCACGCCTTAGAACCGATGAGCATCTGAGCGCTCAGGATGGAAAAATGCGGATCAAGCTGGAAGAAGAAACTCTTGACATTCGCGTATCTATTATTCCCATCGCTGATGGCGAAAAAGTAGTGTTGAGGCTACTTTCCTCTCGAGCTCGCCGCTACTCGCTTATCGATCTGGGGATGAACCAAACTGATCTTGGAAAAGTAACTACAGCCTTCACCAGGTCGTACGGTATGATTTTGTCAACCGGGCCTACAGGTTCGGGCAAATCAACCACAATCTATTCTATTTTAAAAATTATCAATACAAGAGAGAAAAATATAACAACTATCGAAGACCCGGTCGAATACAGAATAAAAGGCGTCAATCAAATTCAAGCCAATCCCAAAACCAACCTCACATTTGCTAGCGGCCTTCGCTCGGTTCTTCGGCAAGACCCTAATGTGATATTTGTCGGCGAAATTCGCGACATTGAAACAGCTGGTATTGCCGTTAATGCTGCCTTAACCGGTCACCTTGTTCTTTCCACCCTCCATACAAACGACGCCGCGACAGCCCTTCCAAGACTATCAGATATGAAGGTTGAGCCTTTTTTGGTTGCCTCAACGGTTAACGTCATCATCGCTCAAAGATTGGTTAGAAAAATCTGTGATATGTGTAAAATCTCTGTCGACGTGACCCAAACAGATTTGCTAAAAAACATCCCTCCGGAGTTAGTAAAAAAGCATTTTGGTGCAAAAAAAGATGTCCGAATATTCAGAGGCAACGGGTGTAAAGTCTGCCATTTCACAGGCTTCTCCGGTAGAATTGGCTTATTTGAGGTTCTTCTGATAACCAATAATATACGAAAACTTATTACGCAAAAAGCCGATTCTGACATTATCACAAAACAGGCTATTGAAGAGGGAATGAATACAATGCTCGATGATGGGTTGGAAAAAGTGATCATAGGTTCAACCTCAATCGAAGAGGTATTACGAGTTACTAAAATTGGTCTCCAATGAAAAATACAAAAAAACTCTCAATCTCTACTGCCGATAAAATGATGATGATAAGCAACTTTTCCACAATGCTCTCGGCCGGAATTTCGATTCTTGAAACTGTGGACTCGCTTCTTGAGGACGCAAAGGGAAACCAGAGAAAAATCTTACAAACACTGCGGGAGGATCTCGTCCAAGGGAAGCGCGTACACGAATCTTTTGCAAGATTCCCGAACGTATTTGACAGAGTTACCATAAGCATCATCAAAGCTGCTGAAGAAGCGGGATCGCTCGACACTACGCTCAAAGATTTAAGAGACAACATAAAGAAGGAAAGCGAATTTGCAAATAAGGTGATGTCCGCGCTCACCTACCCGATTCTCATAATGATAGTCTTTATGGGAGTTCTGTCTATGATTCTCGTTTTTGTCATCCCAAAAATTTCAATAGTTTTCTCCAGACTTAAAGTCGACCTTCCCCTGCCGACAAAAATAATGATTTTTGTCTCCAACATCGTTTTACAATACACAATTCCCTTTGCCATCGGTTCTATTTCGATCATTATCGGTTTTATACTCCTTTATAAAATTAAAAAAAAATTGCTTTTAGGAATAGTCTTTTCTCTCCCTGTGGTCTCAGAATTAGTTAAACAAATTGACCTCGTAAGATTTACCCGGAGTCTCAACTATCTTCTTTCTTCAGGTATTCCAATCGTAAGCGCGCTTGAGCTAACCCAGGATGTGGTCATGAGAAAAGATATCGCCAAAATAATTGAAAAGTCTAAGGAAATGATAATAAGCGGTAAAAAATTGTCAGAGGGCTTAAAAACTTCTAAAGGAAAGATTCCGTATATGATGATAAAAATTATCGAAGCAGGAGAAAAAAGCGGATCTCTTGATCGAGCTCTCAAAGATATCTCAGACTATCTCGATTATCAGGTATCCAATACCCTTCAAACACTCACGACCTTATTGGAACCTGTGATGTTGGTTTTTGTTGGCGTCATTGTGGGAGGCATGATGCTTGCGATTATAGGGCCTATCTATAACCTGATTGGCCAAGTTGGCAAAAGATGAGGACAATACATTAATTTGTCCTCATCCCGAAGTTATAGACGAGGGATCTCTTAATTTAAAATATAAATGAAAAAAAGCCTTGCCGGATTTACTTTGATTGAACTGATTGTTACTCTAAGCATCTTAGTTATCTTAACCGGATTGACATCTGTAAACCTATTGGGTTTTTATGCAAAAAATACATTAAATACTTCGATTCCGATTCTCATCTCCGATCTAAAACAGCAGCAACTTAAGGCAATGGTGGGTGATACCGAGGGCGACACCTCTCACGCCGCTTATGGCATTTATTTTCAATCTGATCGCTACACGCTTTTTCAGGGGTCTTCCTACTCTGACCTTGACACCGCAAATTTTGACATAATATTAAACAGAGACTTACAGTTTTCCAACATCATTCTTCCTGGTTCACAAATAGTCTTTGCCAGCGGCAGCGGCGAAGTCGCCAATTATAACCAAAGTTTTGACTATGTTACATTAAAAAATACAAGTACGGATGAGACTAAAACTGTACGGATAAATCAATATGGAACGATTATTAATATATATTGAAAATCCTAAATCTTAATATCTAAATTCTAAACAAATTAAAAATATTAAATTCAAAATCACAAATATAAATTAGTTTTGAGTTTGAAACATTTGAATTTTGATATTGTTTAGTATTTAACGTGAATTACGAAATTAACTTAGATGTCATTGCGAGGAGCGAAGCGACGTGGCAATCTCTATTATACTAAATTAGATTGCTTCGCTTCAAAAATCATCGCTCGCAATGACAGAAACCAGCTCGTTAAAACAATCTAGCGGAATTTCGTAATTCGAGCTATTTAGGATTTAGAGTTTAGAGTTTTTATCGATTTCGATATTCGAAATTCTAATTTATGAGAAAACTTACAAAAAAAGGTCAATCACTTGTGGAATTACTTTTAACAATAGGTCTTGCCTCCATCCTTTTGCCAGCCCTCTTAACCGGATTAGTTACTTCACGTGAAGGAAAAGCCCAACAAACCCAAAGGGTAAAGGCTGTTTCTCTTTTACGAGAGACTCAAGAAGCGGTAAGAAGCATCAGAAATCGTGACTGGAGTAACGTTTCAATCAATGGCACATATCATCCTGTAATTTCCGGAAGCCAGTGGGCGTCAGCGTCGGGCTCAATCACAACCAACGGTTTTACCCAATCCTACACAATAAGCGACGTCAATCGGGACGCTGGTGGCGCAATTGTCTCTGCACCAGCGGGAAACCTGGATCCTTCCACCAAAAAAATTGATATAGATGTCTCATGGACTCAACCCTACGCGTCTTCTACTAACTCAACTCTTTATCTTACTCGCTGGCGAGACAACCTATCCTATACCGAAACTACCCAAGCTCAATTTAACGCCGGCACAAAAACAGGTGTTGCAGTACGCGCAACTAATCCACCAGCGGTAAGCGACGACGGTGAAATAGTTCTTGGTTCCGGTGGATTCGGCGATTGGTGTTCACCAAACCTCATCTCACAATCGTTTAATATCAGCGGTAACGGAAATACAAATGGTATCTGGGCCGTACCGGGAAGAGCGTTTTTAGTGACAGGCGATGATGCATCGGGTTTAGACTTCATCAATGTTGCAATCAGTAATCCGCCCAGACCAACCTTACCTTCAATTCAGGAAGAAGGTTCATATGACACAAATTTAAAAGTAAATGACGTCTTCGGTGAAACGGTCGATTCTACCTCTTATGCCTATCTTGTTACTGACGATAACCAAGAAGATCTAATAATCCTTAATGCCAGCAATAACCCTCCCACAAAAATAACCGCCATAAATATTCCTGGACAAACAAACGGTAACAGTGTCTTTGTTTCTAATAATATTCTTTACGCCACCTTCGGTACTAAACTTTATACCTATAATGTAACCGATAGATCAAACCCTTTTTCGCTCGATTCGATAGAACTTCCTGCAACTGGTAACAATATTTATGTAGTCAACGGTTATGTTTATATCGCCTTAAATTCGTCCTCGAACCAATTAAAAATCATCGACGCAACTAATCCCTCAGATCTGCAAAGCAAAGGCCAAATTGACGTAAATGATAAAGAAGGAATAGATGTTTATGCTTCTTCAACCGGTAATAGAGCATATCTTGTGACAAACCGTTCAACGTCTCAACCGGAATTTTTTATCATCAACACCGAAAATAAATCGAGCTTATCGCTTGTTTCGGGAGGAACTTTTGATTCCGGCGATATGGATCCTAAGAGCGTGACAATCACACCCGGCAATCGGGCAATTATTGTTGGTTGGAACGGGCAGGAGTACCAGGTGATCAATATGGATAGCGAAAATTCTCCATTTCAGTGCGGATTTGAAGACTCAGACAATCTCAACGGTGTTTCTTCCGTGCTTGAATCAGATGGTGACGCCTATTCTTATGTCATTACGTCAAATGTTGATACTGAATTTAGAATCATTGAGGGCGGTCCCGGCGGAACATATACAACTGAAGGATATTTTGAGTCTCAAGCCTTTAATCCAGGATATCAAACGGCAGATAATCGTTTTGTGGCAAACTTTAATCAACCAGCTTCAACAGCAATTCAATTCCAAGTTGCACTTGCTAACTTAGAGTCTGGAGTCTGCCCCCCTAGTTTCACTTTTGTTGGTCAAGATGGCACTTCTAATACCTGGTTTCCTCTTACTCCAACATCAGGGCTGTCATCGCTTACTGCGCCTTTTCCTTTAGGTACTTACGCTCCAAACTATTCTAATCCAGGACAGTGTTTTCGTTATAAAGTCAAACTGTCAACAACTGATCAAAACAATACGCCAGTCCTTTACGATTTCACCATCAACTATTCACCATGAAACAATATTCCAACCTCCAACCTCCAACCTCCAACTTCAAACGGAGTTACACTCTCATCGAACTTCTCATCTTTATGGGTATGATCTCAATTCTTCTTGTTGTCCTGACCGAGGTATTTAGCTCAACACTTGATGTCAGGCGAGAATCAGAGAGTATCTCAAGCGTAGAACAAGACGGAAATTTTTTACTTAACCGATTTATGTACGATATCCCAAGAGCCACAAATATTAACCAACCAAATGCAGATGGTGTTACAGATACGGCCCTCGACATTACAATAGACGGCGCGAGTTTTATTTACTCGATAAATAATGGAAATTTAGAGTTAACAACTGGTGGAACTACAAAACAACTCAACGGTATAGACTCTACTATCTCTAACCTAACATTTAAAAGAATAGGAAATGATGACGCAAAAGATACTATCCAATTGGGTTTTACGGTTACAAGCAAAATCCAGCGAACCACTGGTCCAGAGTCTAAAAGTTATCAGACTACAGTAGGATTACGCTGATAATAAGTTTGATAATAAAATTGGGTTCATTTAGTTTAATCTCAAATGAAAATATCTAATAATTTAAAAAATAAAAAAGGCCAAACGCTATTAATGCTTTTGGTCTTTATGATCATCGCTATAACGATAACCTCGGCTGCGACAATGCTTATTATAGTAAACTCGTCTAATACTCAAAAATTGGAAGGGGGTAGCATAGCTTACCAAATCGCAGAAAGTGGAATTGAGAATGCTCTACTGCGACTCCTCCGAAATCCAAATTATACTGGAGAAGCGGGTTTAACAATGGGAAGTGGAACAGCAGATATTTCGGTTTCGGGCAGCAACCCCTATACAATCACTTCGATAGGAAAAAGCGGAAGTTTTTCGCGAACTTTGCAAGTAATTGTAAACTATAATGGTAACATGACCATTTCCTCTTGGAGAGAGGTATATTGATTATGCCTTTTCAGAACAAAAATCTAACAAATAAAGGTATCGTTTTCATTCAGAAAGATAAATTTGAGTACTACGACGAGGTCCAATCTCGAATAATTCATTTTGTTTTCCAACCTGACGTCATTCAAGATTTAGAACTTGTAGATAAAGATAAATTAAATCTTCAGGTTAAGTCTTTTGTCGAGACTAACAAAATACCTCAGGCTAATATATTGTTTATCATTGCCGATGCCATCATCTTCGAGAAAACTTTCCCGCTGACGCCAAATGCTGACAAAAATTTAGAGACTCAGAAATTTTTGGAAAATATCCCCTTTGAGCACGTGAGTTACAAAGTGATAGATAGTCAAAAAGAGTGTAAAGTAATGGCTATAAATAAAGAACTCTTTGAGGCATTAGAATTTTCATTTGAGACGTTGGGCTTCAAACCTCTTGGCATGATACCACAATTTTCCCTTGGCGAAACCTACCGCATAAGCCAAAGCCTCAATTCTGAAATCGTCAAATATATTTTGAGCCATTTCGATCTTCTTAAAAAGCAAGGTTTTGTTCAGGAGGAAATGAAAGCCTCACCCCAAACAACTGCAGGCGAAACGCCAATGGCTGAAAAAAAGATTCAGAATCCTATTAATAAGTACAGACTTCCCATTATGATATCAGTGTTTATACTCTCAATCGGAGCTCTATCTATTTTTATATATCTTCAGTACCCTCAAAAATCAAAAGCTACTCCGGTTCCTTCAACTATAGTTGCTCCTTCAATAACAACACCTGAACCAACAGCCGAAGAAACTCCTATAAGCACTACCTCTGCAACGCCTACCGAAAGTAAAAAATAAAAATGGATTAGCCCTTTATAGCTTCCAACATTTCATTTTTAATTTTTAAATGCCCCTTGACAAAAAAATCAAATATGTATAGGCTAAATAATATACATTTACTATTTATAAATACTGGAGGTGACTAAAATAAAAAATTGATATGAAAAAATTAGTATCTTCTGGTTTTACACTAATTGAACTATTGGTTGTTATAGGAATTTTGGCAATTCTTTTGGCTATCACACTTATTGCCATAAATCCCGCAAGGCAATTTCAACAGTCAAATGACACAAAAAGATCAAGCGATATAAATGCAATCTTAAATGCAATAAACCAATATATGGCAGATAATCAAGGATCGCTTCCAACAGGCATAACGGATACAGCACAAATAATTCAAGCAACAACATTCAATGATCTTTGCACAGCGATAGTGCCACTATATATTGCTGCACTTCCGGTAGATCCTTTAACCAACAACGGAACACCAGTACAAGCAACCGATTGTACAGGATCAACTTGGAATACTGGCTATACGGTACAACAAGTAGGTGGGGCAGGTAGCAGACTAACAATTGCAGCTCCAGATGCAGAAATTCAAGCAACTATTGAAGTAACGCGATAAAACTAAATAAGCTAGGAGCGTTTCTCGTCAGGTGCTCCTAGCTTTGCCTGAGAGAGATCTTTAGTAGACTTGATTGTTTCCCATGTGGAATAACTAAAGTTTACCGCTTTGTAGTCCCACCAACCTAAAAATCGACTATACATTTCAATTAAAATTACCAAGGGTGTATAAAGAATGAATTTAGGTTTGGGATTTTCTTTGAGAAACGACAAAAGTACTTTAAATATGGGTAAAATATTCATGGTGGCCACCTGATAACTCTGCTCATATTTTACGGCAAGATGTCCGCTGAAGATTCTTCGGCGTTGTTTGATGAAATCTCTAATATTGGTTGGGCCTTTATTGTAAGCTTTTGCTTCAGGCACATAGACGATTTTGTATCCTTGACCTCTTATAAGCGGTTCTATGTTGGCTTCGTCGACGCTCGAAATTGTTGGAATCTTGCGAAATATCTTCCTGAATGCGACTACTTCGCCCATCTTGGGATCTTGCAGAGACACCCGGTGGTGCAACTCCCACAACAGATGTGCGGCATAACCGAAAAGACCGCTATCGATATCATTGATCGGGATCGGCCTCACCCCGGTCATACCTACTTCATTATTAGAAAACTTGCCGACCAATTCCTGCACTGTATCAGGAACGAGAATTATATCTCCCCCCATAAGTACCAATATTTCCTTAGATGCTTTCTCAATAAACATATTCACGGCTGCCGCTTTTCCCTCCCGTTTCTTTTTGTATATAGTCTTGATTAGTTTATTGCTTTTAGAAAATTTTTTGACGATAGAAAGTGTTTTATCTGTTGATCCAGAGACGATAACTATAATTTCTTTGATTTTAACGTTTTTCAATTTTTGTTTAAGAAGTGAGTCTATAAATCTTTTAATATTTTTTTCTTCATTATAGACACAGACTCCAATCGAACACGAAATTATTTTTTTATTTCTTTTATACATAGCAGCGCTGCAGCATTTTGAGGATTATTATAAATATAGGTCCACTGAATTAACTCCGATATTATAGTCCAAAAAAACTCTGGGTCGAATTTGATTTTATGATAATCCCCTCTCAATCGCTTAGGCCCGTATATTCCAAATATTTTATATCCTTTGTTTCTTAGCTCCACGTCAGTCCAACCCGATAAGTGGCTGTCATAAATCGACTTGCCTTTTTGTGGTATAAAACCGTTTGGCGTGAATATGATAACTCTTTTTTTTGCGATTTTCTCCATATCTTTTATCAACTTTTCTCCGTCATCCTTTTTTAAATGTTCGATTACATCTAAAGCTACGACAGCATCGAACGACTTTGACTTAAAGTAATCACAGGCTCCTTTAACATCCATAACTTTTAAAATATTGTGCGTTTTTTTCTTTTTAGCATTACTTATTGCCTCTTTACTTGTGTCAATACCGTATGTCTTTGTCTGCAAAAAGCGTATAGGCGAATTGTCACCGCAACCCAGATCAAGAATGGTTTCACAATCAGAAAGAATGTATCTCAAATAGAGATAAAAAAATATAGTCGGGAATTTAGGAAATAATTCTTTTACAATATGGAACATGCCAAAGATAGCGATTATTGTATTACATTTCGGCGACAAAAAAAACACTTTAGAATGTTTAACTTCAATCGAAAAATCAACCTACCCTAAAAAACAACTTGCCGTATTCATCGTAGACAACGGGACAGGAAATCTTTCAGAAAATGAATTGAGATCTAAATCTTTTCTCAGCAAGTTGGTCAAATTGGATTATAATTCTGGCTTTTCGAAAGGGGTCAATGCCGGTATTAAAACCGCTCTGAAGGACCCTCTTATCAAATATATTTTTCTTTTGAATAACGATATTGTCCTTACCGCTAACTCATTTAAATATATTGCCACTGAACTCGAAAGTAAAAATATTGATATCGCAGGCGGAATTATAACCTATTATGACGACAGAGAAAAAATCTGGTTCGCCGGCGGTAGTCTCAATGAAATATTCTGCTTTACCAAGCATCTTTACATGAACAAACATCTAACCTCTAACATCGAACTTCCCAATGCCGACTTTATCACCGGAGCCGCCATGTTTATCAGACGGCAAGTATTTGAAAAAATAGGTTTTTTCGATGAAGATTATTTTTTGTACTGGGAAGACGTCGATTTTTGTCAAAGGGCAAAGAGATTTAAACATAAAATAAGCTGTCTTAATACTATCGTCGGCCATCACAAAGTTTCCTCTTCCTCTGGATTGACAGGATCAAACAAACTCTCACCCGTAAGGGCGTACTATTTTGCCCGAAATCCATTTCTATTTATGAAAAAAAATAATCTGCCAATCTTAACCGGTTTAATAGGACAACTATTTATACGTCTACCCTACTATTTTTTTTCTCAGACCGGCCTCAGTTCTTTTTATCAGTATCTAAAGGGACTCTGGGACGGGTTAAAGTTTCTATATCTTCATTGAAAAGGTCTTCGTAATCATCTTTAAATTTTTGAATTGTTTTTTTTCCGGCTTCACATTTATTATATAGGGTATAAAGTTGGAGATAATATCTCTTCCAAATAGGATAAAGTTCTATTGCTTTCTTTAGGCTGTCTATAGACCATCCACAATCGCCGTATCCCTTAAATAAACTGAGCGCTAAGCCGGAATAAGCTTGTGGATTTGTGTCGTCGATCCAAAGTGCGCGTCTGTAATAATGCTCGGACTTTCTGGAATCCTTGTAAAAATCGTCTAAAAAATCTCCAGTCCTGACAAGCGCGTTAGAATAAATCGAAGGTATCTCGGCCGCGGTAAAATTTTGTTCGGCAAGAGTGAGATCAAGTCTTCTTTTTATCTTAATTTTTTTGATTATTTTTTCAACCTCGGTCAAGTAATCAGCTTTTTCCGGTATTTCTTTCTTATCCATTACCTCGAAGACCAATCCTTTTGGCACCAATACTGTATTTTTTGGCATTGGATCGATTTGATAGGTGGTAAATATCTTTCTCTTTTCCCTGATCTTATCAATTGTTTTTGGAATGACGTCGTTCAATGCCGACTTTGGATTTTTTTTATAAAAAATATTTATTTCTTCATCCAAGTACTTGTTCCCTCCAACCCCTGGAGGATTTATTATATCTATGTCACCTCTTACCCCAAGGACATAATATAAATACCAGACATTAAAAGTCGTTGTGTCACCTGAGACAAAAAGAACACTTTTTTTCGGCAACGAATTTAAGATATTGGAGGCAAGAGTATTCCCTACTTTGGTTTTTGATAGATCAGCCTTCGGATAGTTGTAAATCAGTTGGAAGATGGGGACTATAAAAAAGTACGACAAAAGAATAAAAGTGTAAACCTTTTTGGAAAAAATAGGTGCAGAACTGTACCTGGAAAAAAACCCGTTCAAAATTTCTTTTATCAGTAAAAAACCGTAAGGCGCAAAAAACATGGCGACGACAAAAGACAGCGAATACATCCTCTCGATTACGCCAAGTCCTGGAGCCGTCGTGCTGGGTCCGGCACCATAAAAGACGAGGAATGGACCGCTTAAAAAATAAGCGGCGAAAAGCGAGATAAATATAAGTTTATCTTTTTTAATTAAATAAATTGCGCCTAATAAAAAAATAAAGATTATCTGATAGGAAAAAGTCGAGATCAACGTCTTAAAATAATTACCTACAACAATCCCAATTATTTTTATCGGGACCTGATGAGTGAAACTAGGAGCATAGCTATAATCTCTTCTCAATATTAAATGGATAAAGTTCTTTAAATTTACAGGATTATCCCAGTTTATTGGTGGATTTTTTGAGGCAGCAAGAAATACATAACTATAGATTGAAAAACCAAGTATGAAAAAAAGGGTTATTTTAATGACGGTTTCTTTTTTGCGAAAAATAATTTTTATATGTTTTAGAGTAAGAATGAAAATAGTTGGAAATAACAAAACTATCGTATGATGGTGGGTTAAAGACAAACCTGTGAAAAAACTCATAAGAAATAGGTTTTTCAAGTCAGGTTTTCTGTAAAAATTGATTGCCAGGTAAAGCAACAAAATAGCAAAAAAGTTGTTCAAAGCAAAAACCTCTGGCAGCTCCGCATTAACCCAGTAGAAATAAGAAAAAGCAAGAATAGAAGTTGAAAGGATTGATATAAAAATACTCCTAATGGTCTGAAGCGAAAATTTATAGAAAAAAATTAATCCAAAGATTGCAGCTATCGTAGAAATTAACGCAATTTTTGTTACCACTTCAAAGGGAATCGGCAGGCGGGAAAAAATAAATCCCATTAAAGTAAATAAAGGATATCCCGGCGGATGAGCGACTCCGCCAACATAGGCAGCAGTAACCAAATCCCCAATATCGCCGCTGTAGACATCACGTGTTAGATTATGTAAATAAATAACTCCAACTAAAGTAAAAAAAATTAATACAACTATTCTTTTAAGCATAAATCCTAAATTCTAATATCTAAACTCTAAACAAATTCAAAATTAATAAATTCAAATGGCCAAAACTATTTTTCTTTTGTAATAATGGATCCAAATATTTTCATTAACTCTTCAGATTCTAGAATTAACTTACGTCTCATTGATTCTAAGTCTGGAGTCTCGCTAATATCTAGGAGTTTTAACCATGATCTACTTTCTTTAGCTTCCTTTCTGCAGATTTTCGTTCTATGATAAAAATCTTTTTTACTCAATGCTTCGTTAGCTTCAATATAATTAGAATGTACGGAGCCGGAAGATCTAACTAACTGCTTTCCGTCTTCAAAATTTCCTATGGTTTTAGGCAGTTGTTTCACTAAAATTCTGCATTGGTTAGCGAATTGAAAAGTCCTTTCTTCTAAATCGAATCTTTTTGGATTTTTAATTTCTGTCATTTGATATTGTTTAGAATTTAGTGTTTAGAGTTTAGAGTTTAGAGTTTTTAAGTTGATTTAAACAATATATAGTATTATTATCAGTAATTATATGGATAATAAAAGGATTTTACTAGTTGAAGACGACCCCCTCCTGCAAAAACTTTATACCGACCTACTTATAGGTGAACGCTTTTTTGTTGAAACAGCATCTGAGGGTTTAACAGCTTATCAAAAAATAAAGCAGGGCGGTTGGGACTTAGTCTTACTGGATATAGTATTACCAAAACTTGGAGGCATTGATATTGTCAAACAATTAAAAAATGATGAAGAAGTAAAACCAAATAAAAAAATAGTTTTCCTAACCAACCTTGACCAAGGTAAAGAAATCGACGAAATTAAAAAACTCGGTTACGAGTACCTGATAAAAAGTAATCTCAACCCAGACGAATTTTTAGATAAAGTCAAGTCTTTACTTTAAGATTGCAGTACTTTAACTGCTTCTTTCGCACATAAAACATCTTGTTGTATATCTGTTGAGCCACCTACTCCCACTCCTCCAGCCAATTTTCCGTGCATTTGAACCGGCAGTCCCCCGGCCATCGGAGTCAACTCACCAGCAAACAGAGTATTTACTCCAAAGTAGGGTTTACCGGGTGCTGAATATTCCAGCAAACCTTCGGACGGCATGCCTAAGTTGGCTGAAGTAAATGCTTTAGCGTAGGCAAAACGCGGACTTATTGGTATGGCCCCATCCATTCTGCTTGCTACCACTATGCTTCCGTGTTCATCAACTATCACAGTCGTTACTGCAATTCCCAGCTCTTTGGCTTTCTTTTCGACACCTTCTAGCGCCTTTTTTGCTTTTTCGAGCGTAATCATTTTTTTGCTTTTTCACCCCCTCTCCGTTATAATTTGTATATAGTATAAGTTATTATTTTAAAAATAATCAACAGCAATTGACTAAAAAAATATGACTCTAGTAGAACCAGATACAATTAGAGTGCTTCGTCATAGACGGGTTGAGGCGGTCACACCGTTTCGAATTGGATCTCTCGGCAATCCCAGCGATCGAAGTTACGCAGCAGAACTTATTGCCCGGGGCCAACCTGTTGCTGCGCAAATGTTCGGAGTTTTTGGTCTTTGGGTTAGAGCCGACGATCGAATCGCAATTGATAGAGTAAGAAAGGCAAAACGAGAACGAACTGATGGGCCAGCTAAACCTTTTGCCACCATGATATCTACCCCGGATTTTATAAAGTTAATTGATTTTAATGCGGTCGATTCAAAATTTGCTGCAATGCTCAGAAATGGCCTAGAACTTCAAAGAAGGATAGGAGCTCTATGCCATATTCGTGCACCAATTAAACCATACCTTGTAGAACAACATGACATTCCCCCGTTACTCTTAAGTTATCAAGGAGATCAACCAATTATGCAAAATCTTGACCCCTTTGGTCATAGTCACATGAGTAATTTTATCAGAGCAGTACAAGACAGGGGTATTCAATTTGTTGGTGTTACAACTTTAAACGATAGCGAAAATGAACCTGAAATTATTGAAGGCGGAAAAGCTTCAGATCGTTGTCAAGAAAGAGGAATTGAATTGTTATTAACAGATTACTCACCCAGAAGAGATGACATTAGAGGTTCTTTTGCCATTTTAGACATAAGTGAAATCCTGTCATGGGTAAGAGATGGTTTTGTTCCAGCAAATGACATCGAAACTATTCTAGGACTTACAGTAGATAGAAGTCGGATGAAGCCGTCTAAGTATCGTAAATCTTCCTTCCCTGTATTGGATATTGATCTTGATCCAAGGTTACAAAGAGCAAAAGTTTTACTACATATAAAAGGATTAAACAGCAAGGAAATTGAACGGAAAATAGGTAATACACTCCGAGCGCTAGGAAAATCTACTCCCGTCCCAATCCCTTAAGAATTTCGAAATTCTTTATTTATATCTACCTTGATATTCAATTGGATAAGGATATCCTTTCTCAAAATGATTATATAGAACTGCTACCCTGTTAAAAATAGGGTTAAAGAATTCTCTACTAAACTCTTGCGGGTAAATTTTTGCATCCTCGAAATCTCTTTCATTTCTTACAGCTAAAGGCACTCCTTGTTCTACCTGTGTATAAACCTCCCCAAGATAATTTAAATATACATCATCCATATAGTGTTTTTTTCGGGATCTTAATATAGAGAGGTGTTCAAACGTATCTCTTGGCGTCGAATAATTCCACGTGTAGAATGCTCCTCCAAATACTCCTCCCTGGCCCGTGCCTGTTTTTACCTCAATACCATAATGTTGGCCAACTTCATGCGCAGTCCGGATAACCCCATCGATTGCTCTCTCGCTAGCATCATAGAAACAAGCTCCCAGCTGAAGACCTGTCTTGGGATGAAACATACGGTAGTTCTTACTTTTTCTAGTAATTGGTCCGTACATTGTGACAGCCATGACTATATCATGCTCTTCAAGAATAGCTCTGGCAACATGAGGAGCAACTTCTAATTGTTTTGCAAGACCTTCACGCCACTCGTCATCCGAATAGGGTTTATTGATATGGCTTAAAAGAGACAATTTGACTCCGTCCTCATCCAACACATGAGCGCAGCATTTACCTATCACATCTGTTAAGTAAGAAATAACCGCTTGCCTGCAAATCGTATATTCTTCTGGAATTTTACTTAACGCCGCGTCGATTATTTCTGGAATAAATAAAGACATGCTTCTTTGAAGCGCAAACACTTCTCCGCCAACTACCTGGTCGACAAGCGGTTGATACTCTCTCTTCACACTATTCGTATCGCCCCCATATACATATTGATAACCACTATTATCGGGTAAAACACCATCTTTAAATTCCACCTTTTCTCGCACAAAATCTTTTTCATCTTCTATACGTCTCCCGCCTAACAAACCCTCAATCACATCCTCAACTCCACCAGCGTAAAGCTTATTATCAGAAGCCACTACATCAAAAATCCTTCTTTCAGGGACAGTAAGATCACTCCAATGACTCTCAATCAAATGTCGAGAAACTTCTCGTGCTCCTTCAGCAAGATCTTTTCGTGTTTCGTGCGTTTTCTGCCATAAGTCACTTGAGCGCTCATCCGTTGACTTTTTCCTTGCCAGAGCAGCTCGTAAATTCCTGTCACTTTCCAAACGACCCTCAGGTATGGCTCTTCTCAACGCATAATACTCTTCTTCAGCTTTGCGCATATTACCATAAGCTTTATCGTGAGCTCCCACAGTTGATGTATGACTAAACCTTCAATCTTTGATAATTCCGCCGGAGATTTGCTGGAATCATAGAAGTTCCAACCACTTCATCTTTAGTGACAGGTTCAGAAACTGAAGTTCTCGTTGTGGCAATTATAGGATTTCGCTGAAATCCCTTTCGAAGAAATCTTTCCTTGAATTCATTTAGATTCATTAATTGAAATTATATCATAATGAAGGCCTAATTACTCCTTAACTTTTTCAAATTTTCGATAATTCTTGGCATTTCCAAGTGATACTCTTCAACAGTTGGCAACCGTCCTAACAAAGAAGATAAAGTTGTAAGTATCGCTCCTCCCATATAGACTTTGGCATTCTTTGAACCCATTCTACCGTGATAATTTCTGTTGGAAGCAGTTATGGCAACTTCACCGTCTACGACTGCCCCGAGACCTTCACCAATGCAAGGCCCACAAGCTATTTCATCTAACACTTGAGATCCTGCCTCCTTAAGCATATCAATTACTCCTATTCTGGCAGCCTTTTCTCTTATATCCCGTGAGCTTGGTATAATAATCAATTGAGTCTTTGGTGAAACTTTTTTGCCTTTTAATACGGCAGCTGCTTCAATTAAATCACCTAAACCCAAAGTACAAGAGACTAAAAAAGCTTTATTAAGATCCGGAAACTCTTGTATTACCGCAAGAGAAACTGCGTTGCCTGGACTACCAGGTCTAGCAACCCAAGGAGATACTTTGCTTAAATCAAAGTGAACCACTTGTTCGTATTCACAATTTGGATCAGGTTTGCCGTATAGATTTATTGCTTCATCTTCAGTCATCCCAAATTTATCAACCAAGAATTTTACACCAGCTTCAAATGCTTCAGTAACAGCAACTTCACTTACAAAAATTTCCGGCACCATATTACATAGCGCTGCTACTTGATCGAGGTTTAAAGTATTTAATCCACCTCCTCCATACTCTACCACCATTCCACTCTGTTTAGGTTTAAAAGTTGCAGTCAACTCTAACTGAACATCCCTGATAGAAAAACCGGGTGGAAGAGATCCGGTAAACTCCACTCTCATCACTGGAGCTACCGAATAAGGAATTCTTCCTTCGGCTAAACCAGCTGCAAAAAGTGTCGATCCAACTGGTATGGCAATTATCGGTAACACTCCGAGAGTTGGTGTATGAGAATCTGTAGCAATTACAACCTGTTGATTTCTGGAATCAAGCTTATCGAGCATGACCCGATGACATATGCCTGATCCTCCTCCATCGCTTAATTTGCCAGGATAATAGTTTTCCGCTGGAACACCAAGTTCTCGAGCAAAACTACGCTGATTTCCAGTTAAAAGAGGTATCTGTTCTCTTGTAGAATGGGCAAAATGATCTTCAAAAAAATAAACTCTGTCGGCTGGTAATACACGTTTTACACAGTTATAAGCAGTAACCATTGCCGCTCTAGCCAAACCCGAAAGACCCACATATGAGTAAGCAACATCAACTGGCAACAAACCACATTCCCCAGTCTTAACAGTTGCTGCATTAAAAGCTCTTGCTAAACGTTTCTGATAAATATTCATCTGATGAAGCGGCATGCCCTCTTTTCCTATCATTGGTTCAGCGTATTTCCCGGAATTTATTCTATTTAGGTAGTTAAACAATCCTCCCGCTTGAATAATAGATCGATAAAGAAGATCCTTTCCCCTTAAAAATTCTTCCAATGAGACAGGTTCTCCGTTTTGGATTTGAGCCGCAAGTCTGGTATTTGTGGAAGTCAAAAGACCAAGATGATGAGCATTTTTTTCAAATAATGGGCCAAAAGATTCTGCCAAAACACAGCTAAATCCAGCTTTTAATAAAGCCCAAACAGCCTGTTCTCGACTCGATCCTTTTCCGAAGTCCTTTCCAGCTACTAAAACTGTGCCGCCGCTCCTTCTCAAGGTTCCATTTTCAATTCCGTATTCTTCTCCAAGTCCACATAATGCTCTATCGCCTAGCTCTACCAAGTCATCAGTCAAAAGATGAGCAACTGTTATAATATGGTCTGTCGACACTCCATCAAATAGCTTATCGGGGTTTTGAAATCTTTCGAATTGAGGGTACAGCTGTTTTTTAAATCTTACCGGATCATTGTTAAGAAAAACCACACCTCCAAAACCAATAGTTTTTACAAATCCATCTTTTTCAACTACTTTACCAAATGGTCCGCCAAAATAAATATTATTTATTCCACTGGTTTCATTCATTTAAAGATTGGTGATTCAAGAGTTTATCAACTTCTTCTGGAGTCAATACTCGTCCAAGTTGTTTTGCTGTATACAAAACTTGTTTAACTTGAGCTTCTGTTATTCGAGCCAAATCGATCCCTCTATAAAGACAATATAACTTGACATTTGCACTTCCACTCAATGGACCAATTAATACTTCGTTCGCTCTACCTATCGAGGGGGGAAATACAGAAGAATAGATTGTTTGTCTCATTAGATCGAGACGATATACTATATGATCTAATCCTAGTTCTTTAGCTTCTCGAGCTAGTAGTTCTGCTTTTAATATTGCAGAGGCGTGGATTCCTAACTGTGTTTGGAAAGCCTTCAGTCCTGAGGGTCCGTGGTTTGGTCTAGCCTCATCAACGAGCGCACAGTATGCTGAAATTATTCCTTCTAACATTTTTGTTTTCCATGGAACTTCCATGTTTGCCTCACGAAGAATCTGGATAAAATTTAAAATTAGAGGTTCAAGTTGAGTATTGCCAGCTCTTTCGCCAATTCCCAGAGCAACTGTATGCACTCTGTCAGCGCCAGCAGATATGGCCGCCATTGCATTCCAAAGATCATTTCCTAAATCTCTATGTCCATGCCACTCGATGGGGATAGAGTCGGCTCCAAATTTATTAAGTAACTCTCTGACATAGTTTACAATTCTATAGACACCTCTAGGTCTGGCTATTCCAATGGTATCCGCAATGCAGAATGCACTTGCTCCGTTATCAATCTCTGCCTTAACAATATCGCTTAAAAAATCTGGTGGAGTTTGAGTAGTGTGCTCTGTTGCGCCTATCACTTTTACTCCATGATTTGTTGCTTCTTTAACGGCCCAAGAAAGCCTATCTAGCACAAAACTTTTATCCCACCCCTCAACTAAAAGTCTTACAGGCGCCGTCCCCATAAATACTATCGCTTCAAGTTCTGGGTTTATCTCTTTGCATTCTAAAGTCCATCGCAACGATTCTTCTGTTGCTAAAGATAGTACTATAGGTATAACATTAGAATTTCCATCTCTCATTCCGGCCAGAAGACTTTTAATTACAATACTAGTTTTACTATTTTCTCCCGTATATATACCAACCGTCATTCTTTTTACGCCAAATTCTTCTAAAAGTCCAACATAATCTAACATTGCTTTAACATCGGGATAGATTTTTACTCCACCAAGTCCATCCCTTAAATCTTCGGCAACTAATTCGACTCTTTTTACTTGATTTGCTGTTGGCTCAGCGGGAATCGAGACGGGTATAGGAATATCATGAAATAAGTCTGAACTCCAGTTGAAATCTAAAGGAATATTTCCTGCTTTTATCATCCAAAGAGTGCTGCTCATCTTAGGGGCTTCGCTCATATTGGTTGACTATAATTTATTATGGGGGTATAGTATATATTTATGAATGATGCACACACCAATAACGATGACAATTATACTACGACCCCTCAATTAAAGCAAACTGTCGATGCGCTTTGGCGATTGGAAAAAATTATTCTTAACACCCTCGACTTCAAACAGGTTGTCCAAAAAATTGTTGACAGTCTACTAACAGAGCTTAATTATCTTGAATTAGGATACCGTATTGTTGTTCTTGTCTTATACGATGAAAAAAATAATGTTTTAAAGCGTATCTCAATATCCCAGACAGACGAAGCCAAAAAAGCATTAATTGCGACACCAATACCCTTCCCGAAGATTGATATACCTTTATCTGCTTTAGACAATCTTTGCGTCAAGGTTTTCATGTTTAAAAAACCCGCCTCAACTTCTTTTTGGCCAGATATTCTTACTCCACCCTTCACAAAAGAACAAGCAGTAGAGATGCAGAAAATCGTTGGAATAAAAACGAGTTTAGCATATCCTGTTCTTTCTAAGAATAAGTCATTAGGAATACTTATTTTTAGCATGACCAAGAATGAAAATGAAGTTTCAAAGGAAGAAAAGGATTTGATTCAGGGATTTACAGACGTTGTAGGTTTGGCTGTTCAGAATGCTCAGCTTTACACAAAACTCGAACACACAACAGAAAAACTTAACAGAGCTAACGTCAAATTGAAACAGCTTGACGAGCTAAAAGATGAATTTGTCTCACTTGCATCACATGAACTTAGAACTCCGATGACCGCGATCAAAAGCTACCTCTGGATGGTTCTGAACAAATCTCAAAATCTCGATCCCCAGATGCGGAGTTATCTTGACATCGCATCTCAAGAAACAGAACACCTCATTAAGCTTGTCCAAAATATGCTGACTATCTCAAGAATAGAGAGCCAGCGACTCGAGTTAACGCTTCAAAATTTGGATTTATTTGAAATAGTTAAACTCGTCTATAATATGTTGAAGATCAAAGCCGACGAGAAACATCTTACGTTTACGCTCTTGCCATACCCTGAAAAAGTTATCGTAAACGCTGATAAAGAAAAACTGTCGGAAGTATTTGAAAATATTATCGGAAATGCGCTTAAATATACTCCTGATAATGGAAATATCTCTATTCATTTCACTACCGAAAAAAATAAAGCCGGGGTACACGTCACTGATTCCGGACCTGGAATTTCAGAAAAAGACCTGAAAAAACTATTTCAGAAATTCGGCAGGCTCGAAGAAGCTAAACAAAGCCGAACGTCGGGTACAGGTCTTGGCCTATATATCTCTAAACAAATTGTAGAACTCCATAAGGGTTCGATCAAGATTGAATCGGAAGTTGGAAAAGGAACGACTTTTAGCGTCTATCTCCCGTTGGCTTAACAAGCATTTGTTGATAGAGGTTATAGACCTGCCTTGCCATTTTTTCAAAGGAGAATTTTTTGAGCAGGTTAGCGTAGTCAACTTTTTTCCTTTGACTAAGAAACTGATTAATCTTCTTTGTAATATCGTCTATTGATAGAGAATTAAAAGATATATAATTCCTGCCCAAAAGTTCTCTGAATACTTCAATATCTGATGCGATGATTGGTAAATTAAAATAAGCCGCTTCAATTATCGGCAGGCCAAATCCCTCGGACAAGGAAGGGTGAATCAAAGCCGAAGCATTTTTATAAAAATAAATCAGTTCTGTCTTTGATGGATTATGGTAAAAAACAATTCTTTTTCCTTGACTTAATTGGTTAATTAATTGGGTCAATCGTTTAGAAAAGTAATCATCAGGACCGATTAGTATAAGTTGGGCATTTCTGCTAACTTTTGCAAAAGCTTTAATTAAATTTTCAACATTTTTATGCGGATAGAAATTGCCAACGTAAATAAAGAGGGGCTTTGAGTTTGATGTTAGACGTTTGAGGATAGCTGATTTTTTAATATTTTCATCCAACTTCCATCCTCCAACTTCCAACTTCATCAGCTCATAATCAACACCTTCATAAATAGGAACTATTTTATCCGCCAGCCCACGGATTGATTTTCCGTATAAATTCAGAAGTTGTTTCTTGACTGTTTTTGAAGGAGTGATAACTTTAATCGCATTTTTTATTTGTTGTGAAATAACAAATTGGAAAGCTCTAAACTTAAGTTCGTATGATAACGGATTCTTAGTCGACGCTTTACCGGTTTTAAAAGATAGTGGAGTCGTGTCATGGACGGTTGCGATAAATTTTTTTTT
>MFZO01000019.1:77079-91581 GCA_001788015.1 Candidatus Roizmanbacteria bacterium RIFCSPHIGHO2_02_FULL_38_11
TATTTACTAGTAAATTTAACTTTACTATAATCTTCAGGCAACAAGTATATATAAAAAAAAATACCTTGGTTTGTATTTTTTTCTAAAAAATAAAGAAGGTTTTTAAGGTAAACTCCTACTCCGGTCTGACTATATAATCTGGCATCAATTCCGATCTTGTACATTATTTTCAAATGTCATTCCGCACTTGATGCGGAATCTATTAAATAGATTCCCGCTTTCGCGGGAATGACAAGCAGTGGAACTATTAACCTATGTTTTTTAATACTTTGATAAAAAAATAAATCATATTATTTATTAATTTGTTATGGTTTTTCTCATAGTGTTTTCTGTAAAAAATTTTCATCGCGTCAAAAAAATGCAGCTTTGTTTTCTTTCTTGTCTCAATATTGTTTTTTTCTAAACCGCTTGCATGTTTTAGATGCGTCACCTTATAATCCGGATAATATACTACCTGATAACCAAGTTTCTTAATCCTGAAGGATAAATCAAGATCTTCTCCATACATAAAAAATGCTTCATCAAATCCTTTAATTTCTTTCAGAATATCAATTCTTGACAGATAGAAAGCTCCGCTTACCGAATCGACTTCATGAGTCCTTGCAAAATTGAGATGAACGAGATGATAACCTCCAAATAATCTATTCAGATAGGGAACACTCCTTAATAATTCTTCCAAGCCAACAAAATAACAAAATGAGTTCCAAATTGTTGGAAAACCTCGATGTGAAGCAGGGTCTACACTGCCATCAGGTAATGTAACTTTTACTGTCAAAACTCCTACATCACTATGGCTTTCTAAATAACTAAGCAACTTCTTAAACTCTATCTTATCTACGATTACATCTGAGTTAAGAAATAAAATATATTTACCTGTAGCAATCTTTAACGCCCGATTATTCCCCTTCGGATAACCCAGATTCTTTTTATTAAAAATTAATTTGAATGAAATATTTGCCCCAGTACCAGATCGAAGATCGGTACGGGGCAACCCTGAACCGTACTTGTTCTGGTTCAGGGTTGATTTTTGGTAATTTTTTAGTAAGTCTACTGATCCATCGGTCGACCCATTGTCTACAACAATTATCTCCGATTTGAAATTTTTATTTCTTGGAAGGCTTTTTATTAATGATGAAAGGCAATTGTTAGTTAACTCTTTTGTATTATAGGAAAGAATTATTACAGAAAGATTTGTGTTCATTTTATCTCTTTGGAGACTGTTTCTTACGTCTTGCTTTCCCTCCCGTTCCCACTTTTCTTCTCTCTTTTGCTCTGGCGTCTCGTCTGAGAAGGTTGTTTTTTTTGAGAATTGGCCGATAAGCCAATTTATCTACTTTTTCGATCGCACGAGCTAAACCGTGTGTAATCGCATCCAATTGACCAGTTCTTCCTCCCCCTTCGACAAGGATTGTAACTGCAAAACGATTTTCATTTTGAGTCAGCTTCAAAGGTAAAAGATAACTATTTTTCTCTTGGATAGCCGGAAAAACCTGAGAAATCGGCTTTTTATTTACGAATATTTCGCCGGCTTTTACCTTCATCCCGCTTACTGTGGCTTCCTTGTGTTTATCTATTATAAATAAGCGGACTCGAGCCATCGCTTCTTTACGCCTTCCAACCGCTTCATAATATTGTAGAGCTTTTGATTTCTTTGCCATATATATCAAACACGTTAACCCGTTAACGCGTTAACAAGTTAACGAGTTAATTTTTAAACTTATCATTATATGTGTGTTTTTCATCTGGAAATATAAATAATCGTGCCAGCCTTTTATCCCGCAGTTTATTCTTCGGTAGCATACCAGAGACTGCGTGCCGAATTACTTTATCTGGATTTTTTTTTAACAAATCTTCAAACCTGATACTTTTTAAGCCCCCAGGATAACCTGAATAGCTCGTGTATAATTTTGTATTGGCTTTTTTTCCCGTAACAACAACATGCTTGGCATTTATAACGACTACGAAATCACCGGCATCAAGATAACTTGAATAATCACGCTTGTGTCTAGCCTGTAGGAATTTTACCGCTTCAGGAACTATTCTTCCAAGAATTTTTCCTTTTACATCAATAAGATGCCAGTTTCTTTTAATATTTTTTTCACTGACTGATTTTGTTGATTGAGTTAATTGAACCATATTTATTAAATGTCATTCTGGATGCGTTCATTTCGTTCGCTTACCAGAATGACTTGTAGACTTATCTTCTTTTAGCTTCGTTTCTTTTTTTGTTTCAAGTTTTTCTTTAACAGTAACTACCGGGTAAACCCATTCCAATCTTGCCATGGCTGTACCGTCCGAATGACGCGCACCTAACTTTACAATTCTCACATAGCCTCCCACCTTATCTTTCAAAGTCTGTCCGACATCTTTAAATATCATGGCAACAATCTTCTTATCAGTAAAATTCTTCAAAAGATAATTTTTGTTGGCCTCGTTTTCAACTTTGGCTTTCTCAACAAGTTTTTCGACAACAGATTTCAGCACTTTGGCTTTACTTAAAGTTGTCTCAATTTTTGCATTCCTTATAAAATTTACAGCTAATTTACGCATTAACATTTTATTAGCATCTCTTCCTGACCTAAATTTAATCTTCTTTACCCCATGTCTCATAAATAAAACTCTAAATTCTAAAATCTAAACTCTAAACAAATTCTAATTTTCGTAAGAGTTCACACTTCTTGACACGTTACTCTTCGAGCGAGGCTAAATGCCGAGTCGAGAAGTTCTCGACTACGCTCGAACTGTAATATTTTGTCAAAGAACGTGAATTCTTACTAATTTTCTAAATGTTTTGAGTTTCAATAATTCTAATTTTGAGCATTGTTTAGGATTTCGGATTTCGAGTTTCGGATTTACTTCAATTCAATTCCCATCTTCTTCAACTCGCCTTCAATAAGTTCTATTGACTTTTTTCCAACACCTTTCATATTGGATAAGGTCTCTTTCCCGACTTTGACCAGATCGGCCACTGTTTCTATGTTTTCGCGCAAGAGTGCATTAATGACGCGAGACGGTAGATTCAGTTCATCTATTATTACTTCATATAATTTTTGATCAACCGCCTCTTTTTTCTGAATTTCTTCATCTACTTCTACTTTAGTTTTTGGAGTGTCACGACCTGAAAGAATATAACTAAAATACTCAGACGCAAGATGCGAAGCCTGTTTTAAGGCTTCAACGGGCTTAATTGTTCCGTCTGTCCAAATTTCCAAAATAAGTCTGTCTAAATTGCTTTTTCTCCCCATCCTAGCTTCCTCTACTTTAAAATTAACTTTGCCAACTGGTGAAAAAAAAGCGTCAACAGAGATAAACCCCGATTCTGTTTTTTCTCTTTCCTCGGCCGAGATATATCCTATGCCAACTTCTACAATAGCTTCTATCTCAAGTTTTCCTTTATCAGTAGTAATCTCAGCTATATATAGATCCTTATTCACAACCTTTACTTCACCTTCAATATCTTTACCATAGATTTTTTTCGGTCCCTTAGCCGATAGATTGAGTTTAAACGGACCCTCTCCACTTACGTCAAATTTCAGCTGCTTAAGATTCAATACTATATCCAGTACCGATTCTTTAACGCCTTTGAGAGTGGAAAAAAGATGCGGCGCCTCCTCTATTTTAACACTGGTAATTGCCGCTCCTTTGAGGGACGACAATAAAACTCTTCGTAAAGTAACTCCCAAGCTTTGTCCAAAGCTAGGGACTAAAGGTTCAAGTATGAATTTGCCATACTTATCTCCTTCTTCAACTTTTTGCGTGTAAAAACTTGGGCTGAGCATAATTAAAAAAATTAATCCCGATTTAATCGGGATAAATTAATAATAAATACTAACGAGAATAGTGTTCTATTACCAAACGTAAGCTAATCTGCTTACTAATTTCCTCACTTGTTGGTTCGTAGACCATCTTACATATAGTTGCTTTTCTTTCAATCCAGCTTGGCATTATAACATCTTTATTTTGCAGCATTTTTTCTATATAGGGAATCTTTATGACATTATCTTTTGAAAAAGTAATTATATCACCTTTCTTAGCTTGAAAGGAGGGTATCGAAATTACCTTATCGTTTACTTTTATATGCCCATGTGACACTAATTGTCTCGCTGATGCTCGTGTGGGAACAAGTCCTGCCCTATAAATTAGATTATCCAATCTTTTTTCCAAAAATTTACCTAGATATAAAGCCGTATTACCCTTTTTAGTAACGGCTTCTTTAAAATACTTTTTTAGCTGTCTTTCGCTTACCATAAATAAATAACGGAGCTTTTGTTTCTCTCTAAGCTGTTTTGCGTGATCTGAAATTTTACGTCGTTTCCGCGCTCCTTGTTGGCCGGGAAACACATTTATCCTTTTTAAAAGATTCGCGTGGGATTTTGATCCTGGGGTTTTGAGCCCAAGATCAATTCCTTCTCGCCGGGCAATTCTATTTCTTGGTCCAGTGTATCTCATGTTTTAATTTAGAAATTAGATATTAGAAATTAGAAATTTTATTATACTCTCCTCACCTTTGGCGGCCTTACACCGTTATGTGGAATTGGCGTAATATCTATAATTCTATTGACTTCAATATTAGACTCTTTTACTGCCCGTAAGGCTGCTTCCCTTCCTGGTCCAATGCCTTTCACAAAAATATCTGCAAATCTAAATCCATGGTCGACAACTGCCTTCTTAAGGGTTGTGCTTGTTGTAATTGTTGCCGCATAAGGAGTAGGCTTTCTTGTGCCAGTAAAACCATACATGCCGCAAGACCCAACTATCAATTGATTACCTTTTTCATCAGTAATAGTTATTATCGTATTATTAAATGTCGAGGTAATATAAATTCTTCCATTCTCAACCATTCTCCGGATTTTTTGCTTTGCCATATCAATAAAAAAATTCTAAATTCGAATTTCGAATTTCGAAATGGTTCGACAAGCTCACCATCTCTTCGAGCCTGAGCGGCCTCAGAGCCGAAGGCCTGAGCGAAGTCGAAGGACAAATTCTAATTTTCTAAATTGTCATTCCCATGAAAATGGGAATCTATATAATTTTCTGGATTCCTGCTTTCGCAGGAATGACATTATTATTTTTTTTAATCTGGATTTTGATCATTGTTTCGAGTTTAGGATTTCGGATTTTGTTTAGTTGCTGCTTCTGTTCCTACTTTCCCTTGACTCATCTTTGCCCAAACTTCTTTCCTTAATGCTCCAACTGTTTTTCTTCTGCCTCTTTTTGTTCGTGCGTTCGATCGAGTCCTTTGTCCTCGTACCGGTAGATTGTGCATATGCCTAAACCCCCTGTAGGTCCCAATTTCTTTTAATCGTTTTATATCACCTGTGATTTCTTCTCTCAAGTCACCCTCAATCTTGTAGTTTTTCTCGATCAGTTCAATTATTTTTTTTATGTCAACCTCTGTAAGATCCTTTACTTTCTTAGTTCTATCAATGTTAGCCTGGGTTAGAATCTTACCTGATCTTGACCATCCAATACCATAGAATAATGTCAAAGCATATTCTATGCCCTTATCATCGGGTAATTGAATTCCTAGCAATCTAGCCATGATTAGAAATAATATATTAGCAATTTGTAATCATCCTTGTCGCTGTTTATGTTTCGGATTCGTACAAGTAATATACAATCTTCCTTTTCGTTTAACAAGCTTACATTTAGGACAAATTTTTTTTATCGATGCCTGAACATGCATATCTATAGTCTATAAACTATCCTACCCCTATTTAAATCATAGGGCGTTAATTCCAATCTAACCCTGTCTCCTGGTAATATTTTGATATAGTTTTTCCTCATTTTGCCTGAAAGATAACATAAAATTACCTTTTCTGAATCTGCCAATTTTACTTTAAAAAGAGTATTTGGAAGGTTTTCAACTACACTTCCTTCTAATACGACAACATTATCTTTCATAAGCTTCTCATTTTATCATAATCGCTGATAATAATACATCAATTTTGTCAGCGTCCTGAGGAGCTAAACGACGAAGGATCCCCCTAAGATTCCTCGCTACGCTCGGAATGACAGTTGGGGCGATTATGTCAAAATAATCGATCCACCATCAGTGACTGCTACAGTATGCTCAAAACAAGCCGAAAGACTTTTATCTGTCGTTCGAATCGACCAATCGTCATTCTCTTCATACTCCATTTTGCCATTACCCATCGCATAGATTATCTCTATGGCTATAACTAACCCTGGTTTGATAATTAAAGTATTTTCTACCGGTCTATCAAGAAATCCGGGAATATAAGGATCTTCGTGCAGGTTTCTTCCAACTCCATGTCCAGTCAATTCTTTAACTATGGAATATCCAGCTTTCCCTACTTCTTTTTGAATTGTTTGAGAAATCTCACCTATCCTAGACTCCTTTTTTGTTTTTTTTATAGCCAGATCGAGAGTTTTTCTTCCTGTTTGTAAAAATTTTGTAACGTCCTCAGAAACTTTCCCGATTGCTATTGTATCTGCAAAATCCGTATGAAATCCTTTGTAATACATCCCTATATCGACTGTTAGAACATCACATTCTTTTAAAACTCTGTCAGAAGGTGGGGTATGAACTATCTGTTCATTAAGCGGCAAACAAGTACTCCAAAAATAGCCTTTTACTTTTTTAAACGATGCTTCTCCACCCATCTTTATAATTAGTTTTTCCGCCTTATTGTCAATCTGCTTGGTTGTAATACCCGCTTTTATCTGCGGTATCAGCTCTTTTACAACTTCCCTCAGCCTTCTCCCACCTTCTTTCATTATTCCAATCTCTTCTTTAATCTTAAGCTTAATCATTGTCAAGAAAAGTAAACAGTTCTAAAGACAGCGTCTAATTTATCATGGAATTCTTCTTTGGAAAAGTTATTCTTGATAAGAAAGTCGGCAAAGGCAATCGCCGGACCTTTATTTGTACCTATAAGTTCGTTAATATCTCTTGCTTCGCCATATAATTCTCCTCTATATCTTCTTTTTGACGCTCTGATATAGCGTACGTGTTTATCCGCATATATAGCTAAAAGGTAAACCTTGAGATTTGAAAATTTTTCTTTTAGATACAGATACTCTTCCCAGGAATATAAACCGTCTATTATCACGGTTGAATTTTTCTTTAAAGCTTCCCTTATTTTTTTCTCATTCAAAATTGCCAGTGCTGCCATGCCGTATTTTTTCCTGATATCTTCCCTGATTTTCTTATGAATATTTTCAACATGTTTTAGATTATGCTTATCTACATGCTCGTTAATTATTTTGCCAAAGGCGATAACCGGTTGATTCATACTCTTAAAATATTCCGCGGCCTCTGTTTTACCTGACCCAGCTAATCCTACTATAGCAATAATTGCTTTTTGCTTTCTTTCCCATTCTTTTATTTGATTTTTGATCAGTTGTTTTCCCAGACTTCTTAAAATATCTCTATTTACTATCTCTATTGGCTTTGTGCCATCGATTGAGGCTAATTTACCTTGTTTTTCGTAGTAATCCAGAACGGGTCTGGTGAATTTATGGAATGATTCTATCCGCTTCTTAATCGCCGGTAATGTTTCATCGCCGCGCGAATTATCGTTTCGGTAAACCAATCTATAGATGGCTTCTTTATCGGGAATTTCCAGATAAATTACTCTGTCTATATGATTTTTGAATTCCTTAACCTGCTTTAAGGTTCTAGGGAAACCATCCAATATATATCCCTTTTTATATTCAGGTCGAGAGAGATAATTATGGACGATATCGATTGTTTTTTCGTCCGGAATCAAGTGGCCTGCATTCATAGTCTCCTTCATATATCTGCCTAAAGTAGTTTTCTCTTTAGCAATTTCTCTGAAGATATGGCCGGTTGATAAATAAGGTATTTTCAGTTGTTTGGATAGCAGGTTACCCTGCGTTGACTTGCCTGATCCTTGAATTCCGAGTAAAACTAACTTCATATATTATTTTAAACTCGTTAACCAGTTAACGCGTTAACGAGTTAACGGGTTTTTAACCCAGTTTTTTCTTCTCCTTATGTAACGTCCGCTTTCGGCAATTTTTACAGTATTTCTTTAACTTTAACCCTCCAGGGGTATTCAATTTATTTTTCTCCACTATATAATTCTGTCTTTTACAGACTTCACAAACTAATCCGACCAAAATTCGAGAGCCTTTTTTTGCCATAATTATCTAGTAAACTTATCATAACTCTTCATAACAAGTTGTGCCTCAACCGTCTTAAACGTTTCCAGAATCACTGAAACAACTATAAGAATCCCTGTCCCACCGATCACCAGACCGCTTATGTTAGTGATCTTTGAAACTATTGCAGGCAATATCGCAACTATCCCCAAAAAAATTGCCCCGACCCTTGTAATCCGATAAAGAATCTTTTCCAAGTACTGTTTTGTTGCCATACCCGGCCTTATTCCCGGTATAAATCCTCCATGCTTCTGAACTTCTTCCGAAATCTTCTGGGGATTAAAAACGATTACCGTATAAAAATAGGTAAATCCTATAACCAATATAAAGTAAAAGAAATTGTAGAAAAAACCTGAAGGATTGAACAACCTTACTAAAAATGCTGCGGACTTTGAAACCAGCGGATTTTTTACATATACCAGGAAATTACCCAAAAGTTGAGGAAAAAGAACGAAAGAAACAGCAAAAATAATAGGTATTACTCCTGCTTGATTGAGTTTTAGAGGTAGGAAATTGGTAGCTCCCTGATAGACGCGATTCCCGCGTATTCGTTTAGCATAATAAACTGGAATTTTTCTGACCGCCTCATTGATGAAAACGATCGCCCCTATCACAAAGACTGCCAATACAACAAAAATCAGCATATTGAATATAAGCTCTTGATTAAAGACAGCCACTGTCCGACCTAGCACAACAGGAACCCTTCCAACAATACCTGCAAAGATGAGGAGCGATATACCATTGCCAAGCCCGAACTCTGATACCAGCTCGCCAAACCAGACCAAAATATAGGTGCCAGCAACCATGGTCAAAATAAAAGAAAAAAATTCCAAGGGAGAAAGGGTTTCTATGATTTTTTGATTTTTCAAAAGGACAAATATTCCTACCGCCTGAACTATGGTAAGTGGGGCTGTTAAAAACCGTGTGTATTGATTGATCTTATACCTACCATATTCGCCTTCTTTACTTAGTTGTTCTAACTGGGGAAAAATAGCTGTCAAAAGTTGAATGATAATCGAAGCGTTGATATAAGGATTTAAACCTAAAGCCATTATTGAAAAATTTATGAGCGTTCCGCCGGAAAAAATATCCAGCAACGAAAGAAATTGATTTTGAGCAAATAAGGTCCTGAGTTTTGGAAGATCTATCGCAGGAACTGGCAAAAAGGCAAAAATACGAAAAGCCAGAAAAATGAATAGGGTAAAAAATGTTTTTCTTTTTAATTGCGGGTCACGCAATAATAATTTGATTTTATCGCTTATTTCTTTCATGGAATTTTTTGATTTTTAATTTTCTCCCTATTCTGGGCTTATTTCTTCCTTTTCCTCGAAGTAGAGGAAATTTTTTCACCATACGGCCTTGGCCTCCTTCAAAATGGAGAGGAATACTTTCCCTGGCCTTTTGGTGTCTAGTAGTTCCTCTGCCGGACTTTGATCCTTTTCCACTACCCAAACCTCGACCAAGTCGCTTTTTCTTTTTCGTAACTATTTTTGGCAAATTTGACAAAAAGTTATTGTTTTTTTCCATCTAACTTCTCGCTTCTAACTTCTAACTTCCTAGGTTTTAACTTTTTCAACGCTTCCATCACCGCATATGTATTTGTAATTTGATTCCTTGAGCCAATAATTTTTCCCGAAGCATTAGTTATTCCCACAAGATCCAAAATTACTCTCGCAACGCTCCCTACCTTTAATCCTGTTCCTTCGGGAGCTGGCTTCAACAAAATATAAGCCGCCTTATATTTTAGTTTGATCTCGTGGGGAAGCGTACTTTTGTAAAGAGGAACGTTTATAAGATGTTTTTTCGCGTAGCTAATCGCTTTTTGTATAGCTGGAGGGACTTCCAATCCTCGACCCAAACCTACTCCAACTTTTCCCTTTCTGTCTCCTACTACTACCAGAGCAGAAAAGGTAACGTAATTACCCCCCGGTATCTTCTTGGATACTCGCTTTATAATCAAAACCTTTTCCTCGTATTTTTTTTCTTCTAATTGTTGCTCTATCATATTTTTAGACCACCCTCTCTCAATCCTTCTGCCAACGCCTTCACCCTGCCTTTATACGAATATTTTCCACGATCGAATACTGCTTGTGTAATACCTTTTTCCACTGCTTTTTTTGCCAATTCCACCCCAACTTTCTTTGCCTCTTCAACCTTCTTGCCTCTATTATAGTTTTTTGCCTGAGCTAATTTTAAGCTGGAGTATGAAACAATGGTTATTCTATTATTATCATCTATGACCTGCGCATATATATATCGATTTGAGCTAAATGCGGAAATCCTCGGTTTTTCCCTTGTTCCAAATATATTGGCGCTGATCCTTTTTTTCCTTCTTATTTCGCGATTTTTGCTTATTTTTCCCATAGTTATTTACTAAGCCGAAGCAGTTGTGGCTTTAACTTTTTTACCCGGCTTAAGTTTTATTTTTTCCCCTTCATACCTAATCCCCTTCCCTTTATAAGCATCAGGTGGCTTCAATATCCTTATCTGATAGGCTATCTGACCTACTAGCTGTTTATCCACACCCAAAACAACAACTTTATTGTTTCCTTCCACTTGAAATTTAATCTGTGGCCTTTTTTTAAAAATTACAGGGTGAGAGTACCCTATTTTAAATACCAAATCTTCACCCTGAAGCTTTACGTTATAACCTGTACCGACGACTTCCAATTTTTTTTGCCAAGGAGTTCCAACTCCTTTTACCGCATTAAATATGAGCTGTCTATAAAGGCCGTGAAGTGACTTAATTTTTTTTTCTTCTTTCCCTGCCTTGATCAAAAGTTTGTCTCCCTCTTGTTTGAGTTGCAATACCTTAGGTACGGTAAAGCGCAACTCTCCCTCTACGCCTTTAACTACGATTGCATCTTGATTGATATCTACCTTAATGGTTTCTGGAATCTGAACTGGAATATTGCCGATTTTTGACATAAAAGCTTCACCAAATTGAAAATAACAACTCACCGCCCAACTTTCTTTTTCTTGCTTCTTTGTTTGAGAATATACCTTTTGATGTTGATATTATAGAGTAACCTAAACCACCCAATACGGGTTTTAGATCTTTGTAAGAGACGTAATATCTCCTCCCCGGTTTTGAAAAAATCTGCACATCCGTTATTGCTGCATTTCTCTCTTTATATAGCAATTCAACCTGGATTATTCTGTCTTTAGCCTGGAATTTTTTTATAAATCCTAACTGCATAAGTTTCATCAAAACTGCTTCATTAAAATGTGAAGAGGATACGTCAATACTTTCTCTCCGAGCCATATATCCGTTTTTAATCCTAATTATTAAATCAATCACGGAATTTTGCATAATTATGTCGCCTCGATAACTTTCTTGGTCACTTTACCATGACTTCTAAAGGTTCTCGTTGGTGCAAATTCCCCCAGACGGTGTCCCACCATAGCTTCTGAGATTAAAATCTCAATAAATTTGTGGCCGTTATGAATCGCAATCCTATGTCCTACAAATTCCGGTGCAATCTGAGAATCTCTCGCCCATGTTTTAATTGCCGACCTGTCTCCGGTTTGCTTTTGCTTCATTATTTTCTTTAGTAATTTTTCGTATATATATGGACCCTTTTTTAGAGATCTTGACATATTTTTTTCTTTTGTCATTCCCGCGAAAGCGGGAATCTAATTTTAATGGGATTCCGCATCAAGTGCGGAATGACAGCAAATTTCACCATGACATCTTCCTCACTCCCGGTATCTCACCCTGTAAGGCTCTCTCACGAAAACATATCCTACACATTCCAAACCTTCTCATATAACCTCTAGCGCGGCCACAAAAAGGACATCGATTTCTAAAACGTACCTTAAACTTCTGTTTCTTTTTAAACTTAACTTCATCTGACGTCTTAGCCATATTGGAAATAACACGTTAACCCGTTAACGCGTTAACGTGCTAACGCGTTTGAAACGGAATACCTAATAACTCAAACAGCTTTTTGCCTTTTTCTTTACTTCTGGCGTTAGTAACAATAGTAACCTCCAAACCTCTAATTTTATCAATTTTGTCAAAATCAATCTCCGGAAAGATTGTTTGCTCTGTAAATCCCAAGTTCAAGTTGCCACCAGGATCAATGCTGTTTTCTCCTATGCCTCTAAAATCTCTAAGCCTCGGTATTACGATTTTAATGAGTTTTTCTAGGAAACTGGCCATTCTTTTATCTCTTAGAGTCACTTTGATTCCTATTGGTAACCCCTTTCGTATCTTGAATGCCGAAACAGATTTTCTTGCTTTTGTCACAATAGGTTTCTGGCCGGTTATCAAAGTTAGTTGTTCTTTTATCTTTTCTAAAACGGTCTTATTTGTAACAGCTTCCCCCGCTCCGACATTGACAACTATTTTTATCACTTTCGGCACTTCCATTATATTCTTAAGCTTGAGCTCCTGCATTAATTTACTCTTTACTTCCTGATTATAAAGATCTTTGAATACCATTTTTGAATTGTTATTAACCTGTTAACTCGTTAACGCGTTAACAGGTTAACGGGTTTAAATTCTAGTCTTACATTTCTTACAAACTCTGTATTTTCTGTCTTTAGCTATTTCGTACCCCAGCCTTGTAGTTTTTCCGCACTTTGGACATATCAACATTACTTTTGCTGAGTCAAGTGGACGAGGAACCTCTACAACTCCGCCTTGTGGCATCTTCTCATTTTTCTTAATATGTTTCTTATAAATATTGATTCCCTGAATAAGTAACTTCTTTCCCTTGGGATAAACACGCTCCACTACAGCCTCACGCCCTTTATCTTTACCCGCAATAACTTTAACCTTATCTCCTTTCTTAATCTTCATAAATATAAAGTGTGATACGGATGATGCGGATTTTAATTCGGATGATGCTGATATGCGAATAATTAGTCATATCCGTTATCCGTGGCATCCGCATATTATCCGTAGATCCGTATTTTATTTTTAATAAATTTCTTCCGCCAGGCTCGCAATCTTTGAAAACCCAGCATCTTTAACTTCTTTTGCAATGGGGCCGAAGACTCGCGTTCCTTTTGGATCTTTGTTATTTTTGTCTACTAAAATAACACATGAATTATTATCAAAACGAATATAGCTTCCGTCATTTCTTCTTTTCTCCTTTTTTGTCCTGACTATCACAGCCTGCAATATTTCTCCCTCTTTAACTTGCGCATAAGGCGCGGCCTCTTTGACAGTAACGGTGATGATATCACCAACAAAAGCAAAAAGCTTGTTTCCACGACCTGGAACTCCAATCATCATCACTTTCTTCGCGCCTGTATTGTCAGCAACATCTAAAATCGATCTTTGTTGTAACATAATTTTAAACTCGTTAACCCGTTAACGCGTTAACAGGTTAACGGGTTAGTTTCTCAATTACTATAAAGTGTTTATCCTTCGATATCGGTCTAGATTCTTTGATCTTTACCATATCTCCATCTTTTAACTCTAAATCCTCATTATGAGCTTTATATTTTTTATGCCTCACAATAGTCTTTCTATAGAAGGGGTGTCGAAATTTTCTTTCAACTTTCACAACCGCTGTTTTTTGCATCTTTGTTGAAACAACTTTTCCTATAAAAATTTTTGCCATGATTTTAATAAATTGTTAACGTTTTAGTTTCTCTAACTCTTTTTTTTCTCCAATAATGGTTAAAGTAATAGCTAACTGCTTTCTTTTTTTCATCAATATATTGATATCCTTAGGAGGATTTACTTTAAGCTCAAGTCTTAACTTGGCAATTTCCTCTCTTAAATTTTTCGCTTCTTTTTCAAGTTCATGAGTCGATTTAGCTTTTAATCCTGATACTTTATTTTTCATATAAATCTTTTTACAATTTTTGTTCGAACCGATAGTTTAGATGCAACGTTTTTCAAAACGAGATGGCTTTGCTCCTCAAGCAATCCATCTACCTCGAATAGAATTCTTCCGGGTGCAACACTCGCTACAAAATGTGAAACTTCACCCTTACCAGCTCCCATTGTAACTTCCGGAGGCTTTTTGGTATAGGCTTTATCAGGAAAAATTCTGATCCAAAACTTGCCATTTTTTCGGGTTGCACGAGCCAAAGAAACCCTCGCCGCTTCGATTTCTTTATCTTTAATCCAGCCTGCTGTAAGCGATTTGAGACCAGTTACTCCAAAGATAAGCTTGTCTCCTTTAGTGGCTAACCTTCTCCACACCCCTCGAAATTGTTTCCTATATTTTTGTCGTTTAGGCGCTAACATAAAACACTAATTTACACTAATAATAAAATGTACACGAATTCACACAGATCACTAATTCGTGATTCGTGTTGATTAGTTTCTCATCTATGTCTATTCGTGTTATCGGCAAATCCATACTTTAACTCCAACGTAACCAGATT
>MFZO01000019.1:91637-98851 GCA_001788015.1 Candidatus Roizmanbacteria bacterium RIFCSPHIGHO2_02_FULL_38_11
ATCATCCCCTGAAAATATTTTTCTCTCCTTGAAATTTCAGCTCCGCCTATTCTTCCTCCAAGCTGAATTTTCACTCCTTTTGCGCCCGCCTGTTGCACGCGACTCATCGCGTTATGAACAACGGATCGGTGAAGAAAGTTTTTTACAAGTTTTTCTGCTATAGTTTGCGCGACATAGTAGGCATTAGTATATGGCCTATTGACTGGTTCTATTTTAATTTCTAATTTTACTAGCTTCCCTTTATTGTCAGATGCGAAATAAGAAGAAACAAATTTTTTCACCTCTTCCAACCCTTTTCCTCCGCGACCGATAATCATACCTGGCTTAACTGAATGGATTATCAACGTAATTTTATTAATGGCTCTCTCTATGTCAACCTGGGTTATCGAAGCATAGCTTAACTTTTTCATCAATAGCGTTCTAATTTTGCTATCAGAAATCAATGCGTTTCGATAGATGCTTTTTTTTGAAAAAAACCAGCGAGAACTCCAGTTATATATAATTCCGAGCCTTAATCCCCTTGGATGAACTTTTTGTCCCATAATTTTAAAACTCAAAACTTAAATGTTAGATGTCAAATCCACATCTTAAATCTTTAAATCTACTTTTTTGTAGATAACTTTTTAGATTTTAGATTTGGTTTTGAGATTTGAGTTTTGACATTTGAGTTTCTTTGGTTATCTGAAACATCTTTAGCTTCAAGTATGATTTTTATGTGCGAAAATCTTCGTAAAATTGGTTTTGCTGTTCCTCTTCCACCTGCTTTGAACCGTTTCAACCTATTACCATCCTCTACGCTTAGATGCTTAAATCGCAATATTTTCTCATCTACTTTTAAAACATTTTTAGCATTGCTTAAAGCTGATTTTATAACGTTATAAAAAATTTCAGCCGATCTTTTGGGTGTGTACATTAAATAATCTAAGATCTCGGCAGGTTTTAATTTCTTTATTGCCGGCAATAAAAATCTCAATTTTTTAGGTGAAATTTTCAGGTTTTTGCTGTATGTTATCGATTCCATAGGTTATTTTCTTCTTTTTACGATAAACTTATTACTCCATTTGTTTTTTTTACGTGTTCTTGTTCCTCTTGCCGAAAGACCCCAAGGTGTCTTCGGATGCATTCCTTCACCACTTCGTCCCTCTCCACCGCCGTGCGGGTGGCTACGCGGATTTTGTGCCGTACCGCGAACTGTTGGTCTGATCCCCATGAGTATTTTCCTTCCGGCTTTTCCGATAACCCTATCTTTATGCTCAATATTTCCAAGTTGCCCAATCGTAGCAAAACAATTTGCAAAAAATCTGCGAACTTCTCCCGAAGCCAGTTTAAGCTGAACATATTTATCTTCTTTTGCAATAACCACCGCATACGTGCCAGCACTACGCATCATTTGCCCTTCATGACCAGGATATAGTTCAATATTATGCACTTGTATTCCAATAGGAATATTTTTGAGAACTAAAGCGTTGCCCGATCTAATCTCGGCATTCTCAGAAGCTGTAATTATAGCGCCTACATTTAAATCTTTCGGACGTAGTATGTACCGCTTTTCCCCGTCGGAGTAGGTTACCAAAGCTACTTCAACATTCCGGTTTGGATCGTATTCAATACGCTCAACTTTTCCTTCAATGTTCCTTTTGTCTCTCTTAAAATCTATAATTCTATAATATCTTTTCTGTCTTCCACCTTGATGACGCATTGATATTGTTCCACTCGAATCCCTTCCTGAATGTTTCTTCAGGATCACCTTGAGATTCTTCTCAGAACTGAATATTATTTGTTTTTGTTTATTTTCTTTTTTCATATTACTAAACCCTAACCCCTATACCCTAAACTCAACTATGCTTGCGGGAATAAATCAATTTTTCCCTCACTTATCTGAATAAAAGCAACTTTTTTGTCGGGCAACTTTTTAACAACCATTCTTCGTCCTACCTTTTTTTTCTTGCCCTTCCTTATCATTATTCTTACCTTAAGTACTTTTACTTGATAGAGTTTCTCTAAGGCTTCTTTAATTTGATTTTTGTTTGCCTTTGGATTAGTTTCAAAGGTGTAAACTTTGTCTTTTACTAAATTTGTCGCCTTTTCGGTGACTATTGGTTTTATCAGAATTTCATTTATTTTCATGTTTTAGGACGTTTGACGTCCCTTTAAAAACCTTTGTCTTAACACTTCTAATGCCTCCTTACTAAAAATAATCGCGTTATTATTGAGAATATCATATGCATTTAATGATGCCGAATCCAAAAGTTGCACATTAGGTAAATTTCTGGCTGCTAAAACCAGACTGCTTTTTTCCATCTTAGGTACTGTCAACAATACGCGTTTACTCTCTAATCCTACGGATTTTAAAAACCCTGCTAATTTTTTTGTTTTTGACTCCATTTTTACGAAATCGTGATTTATTCCCAAAATTTCTTTACTTTTGAATTTTAAAGTAAAAGCTGAGAATAAAGATTTTCTCACTTGCTTTTTATTCAATTTAAGCGAAAAGTCCCGGTGTTTTGGTCCACCTACTACGCCTCCTCCAATAAATATCGGTGCCTTTATATCACCATGTCTTGCTCTTCCTGTTCCTTTTTGTTTATAAATTTTTCTTGTTGAACCGATAACTTCACCGCGCGTCTTGGTCGAAGCTGTTCCTTGTCGTCTATTAGCAAGGTAAACCCTTACATACTGTGCCAATAACTTTGGACTAGCCTCAACCGAAAATATCTCTTTTGGTAATTCCAGCATTCCTTTTTCCTTCCCGTCAAGACCATAGACTGGAATTGTTAATCCAAGTTTTGCCCTTGGCTTTTTTGCTTTAGTTTTGGTTTGTTTGGCTTTTATAGTTTTTAGCATGTTGTAAACACGTTAACCAGTTAACGCGTTAACGAGTTAACGGGTTGTTCTTATTTCCAACAATCCCCCTTTGGCTCCAGGCACCAATCCCTTTACAATCAACCCATCATCTTTGACTTCAACAATTTGCAATCTCTTAACCGTCGCCCTTTTTCCTCCCATTCTTCCCGCCATTCTCTTTCCCTTAAAAACTCTTCCCGGAGTTGTGGTTTGACCTATAGATCCTGGGGCTCTTTCTCTATCAGACTGCCCGTGAGTCCTAGGCCCACCTGCAAATCCATGCCTCTTGACGACGCCTTGAAATCCCTTGCCTTTTGATGTTCCAGAAATGTCAACAATGTCACCTTTTTTGAAAAATAAAGTCGGCTTTATTTCATCACCGACTTTAATCTTATGCTCTAAGGTTTTAGCATCCCATCTAAATTCTCTTAAAAAACGAAGCGGGGTTTTCAACCCCGCCTTTGCTATCTTTCCCATGTTTGGCTTTTTGATATTTTTAGTTTTGCCAAATCCGAGCATGACAGAAAAATAACCATGTTTAGATAGTTCTTTTATCTCAATAAGATAGCAGGGTGACGTCTTTATAAAAGTAGTCGGAATCATATCCTTGTTATCGTCAAAAGTTTGAGACTGCTCTGATTTTTCCCCTAAAATAAATCCTGACATAAATACAAAAAAATCGCCCCAGATTGAGGCGATTATAATTAAGTACAATCTGGTTGCCGCCCTAGCCGCTATTTCCCGAATCTATCCCCCTGTGCGGAACAAGGAAAAGTAACATGTGAAAAGTATTATATATTACTATTTACTATTGGTCAAGAAGATGTTAAAATTGATTAACTATGAAAGCTCAAAAGAATACAAAAAAAATATCTCCGGAATTTGATTTTTTTATCAATACACCTCTTACGCAATATGAAGGTAAATACATTGCAATAATTGGCAAAAAAGTTGTCAGTTCAGGTGATTCTGCAACTTTGGCATGGAATAGGGCTAAAAAAAAGTATCCAAAATCCCTTCCAACAATTGCTAAGATTCCTAAAAAAGAAGTCCTTATCCTCTTATGGAAATAGAGTTTGACTTTCGCAGAGAAAAAAGCAGCTTATTTGACGAAATTCTACGACCGGTAGCAAGGGTTACTTTGAGTCATAAAAATATTGTTATTCCACAAGTTTTTTATGTAGATTCTGGAGCAGATATTACACTGATTCCCCGTTCCATAGGTGAATTATTACTTCTTGAAAGTCCAAATACTCAAGAGATCGTTGATATTAAAGGTATCGGTGAAAAAGGTATTCCAATGGTTTTAAGGAAGGTAAAATTACTAATCGGTAGCTTTATAACCGATATAAGATTAGGTTGGTCCTTGATCGAAGATGTCCCGCTTCTTCTTGGACGGGAGGATTTTTTTAATCATTTTGATGTTATTTTCGCTAAAAACAAAAAAACTGTTTTTAAAATTTGATTTAGCGGAAGTTTATTAAAGTTTTTTCCAATCAGGATACCTTTGCTGCATCCTCAACTGACCAAATTTGATCTATACCATATTGTATAGCCTCATCTCCTATTTTACCAAATTTAGTTCCCCATAATTGAGCTAATCCTCCTAAATCAGAGGCTGTATAGTATGGCCATATATCTTTATAACTAATTCCATGTGAATTCGCTGATGTTATCAAGGCTTCTAAAGGAGCATCATTTTTTTTATCTAAATAATGAGGTTCTACAATAATCAATCCCTCATTTCGGGCAATTTCCTCAACACACAATCTTCTGTAAGCAGAATTAAAGTTGGAAAACCAGTACTCTACACCTGGTTGTTCCCCCATCTTATAGTGATTTTCTATTTGAAATCCCTTTATATAAAAACCTGTATTTTCTCCAAACTGATGTCCTATTGGTGAGCGACCAATTGGTAGATTGGGAACATACTCTTTCCTGCTAGAAGATGCGAAAACCTGTCCTTCCATAATTTTGTAGCCTAAAATTGGGACCAAAAAGTACTTTGTATTTTGAAGCGCACTTCGCCAGCGGTCAGGAGTAGTCTGTATAGAAGCATTATTGTTTTCATTATCAACAGCAGTAAAAAGTCCAGCTGGTTGAACTTCAAGTCTTCGACTGATTTCACTTGCAGTAGGATAATCTGCAATAAATTGTACTCTCTTTGCAAGAACCGATGGATCTGAATCACAGTGAACATTTTTACATATCACATGTGCCATCGACAAACTCAAATCCTGTAGCTCTTGTTCTGTAGGAAAACCGCTTTCTGCATATTGTGATTGCAATTTAAAGAAGTACTCTTTTGTACCGGGTAATGGGTCTCCTGCTGGTGGTCTAGAAAACCACCGTGTTAAACCATCTAACGCTAGAATAGTACCGACTACGGTAGTTCCAGTAACTATATACCCTAGAGCCTCACGTCTGGTCATAGTAGACATATTCGTTGCAATTTTAACATCGCCTAGAAGAAAAAGCTAGAAAGTAAAAAGAAATTACATCTTTACCTCAACTTCAACGCCTGCTGGGAGTTTGAGAAGGATATAAGAATTTCTGACTCATAAATTTTAGACTTCTAAATAATTTTTTTTTATAAATCCTTTATACCAATTTTTAAACTCTCTTGGGGTAGTTAGATGGATCTCAAAAGGATTAACAGGAAAATGTTGGAGTATTTTTAGTTTCATTTTTGCCTGATCGAATAGGTCGTTGAATCTATGATTGGTAATAATCAGAACGTCAAAATCGCTGTCCGATCTAAACTTCTCGCTGGCGACAGAGCCAAAGATGAGTATTTTTGCATCTGGAAATAGTTCCGTGGCAATTTTTTTAATTTTTCCCCCATAAAACAAAGGGTTTTCCAAATATTTTTTTCTCTGCTCATTTTGGTCGGCTAAAACTTTATACAAGTTTTTCATTGCCTACATTTTCTAAAAATTTTAATAAGCTGCTGGCAAAGTCCATTAATTTCTTCGCTTCCTCTTTACTGAACTCTTTAGGTAAGTATCTACTCGTTAAGTAGGCATCTTCAAGGCTGGTAAATTGGAGAAGATACTCTTTGTAGAATTTTTTGATAGAAGATGTAGTGTAAATATCTGCTAAACTATCAATCAGTCTATCAAAATAGTGAGTTTTGGGGAAATCTCCGGCTTTTAGAAAAATGGCACTGGTATTACAAACGGTTGATCTAAACTTAAGTTTAGATTGTTAAAACAGGCTAAAATATCAATTTTTAACTTTATTAATTAGATTTACTTGTTTATTGCGTTAATTTTTATTAGTTTTAGCTTGAAATAGCAATAAAAAGCTGAATTTTTGCGTTAAATATCAACTTTTTCAGCTACCAGTGCCAGAAAAATTAAATACTTTAACTATAGTTGAACAGCTTGTTCTGTATCTAAAGCACAGAGATTGTATCTTGCCTTTAGAAGATCTTCTTTTGCTCTCTCCCAAAATTCTTTCGCTCTCTTTTTTAAAAATTCAGTCTCTTCTGACATTCAACTATTATATACTATTTTATCTCACATCTTCACCTCAACCTCAACACCAGCAGGAAGTTCTAGGTGCATAAGAGAGTCGATGGTTTGATTTGTGGGATTAATTATATCAATGAGGCGTTTGTGAATTTTTAAGCCAAAGTGTTCTCGTGCGTCTTTATCGATAAATGGGGATTTGTTAACCGTATAAACTTCAGTTTTGGTTGGAAGAGGTATGGGCCCAACAATCGAGGCGCCTGTGCGGATTGCAGTGTCTACAATTTTCTGACAGGTCTCATCAATCAAGCGGTGATCGTAAGCTTTAAGCCGTATGCGTATTCTTCCCTTTGGCATAAATTTAAATGTGCTTAACTAAATTCGAAATTCTAAACTCGAAATCCGAAACAAATTCTAATGTTCAAAATTAGAAATTCAAAACGTTTTGATATTTGGAAAATTTGAATTTAGATATTGTTTCGAATTTAGGATTTCGTGCTTCGAATTTTATTTTGATATCTTAGTTACCACTCCCGCTCCTACCGTGTGTCCGCCTTCTCTAATGGCAAACTTTAATCCCTCTTCCATGGCCACAGGATAAATCAGCTTAGCAGTGATCTTCACATTATCACCTGGCATAACCATCTCAACGCCAGCAGGCAGCTTCAACTCTCCAGTAACATCGGTTGTTCTTATATAGAACTGTGGACGATAACCATTAAAGAATGGAGTATGACGACCGCCTTCCTCCTTTGTTAAAACGTAAATTTCTGCCTCGAAATCTGTGTGAGGCGTAACCGTGCTCGGCTTTGCCAATACTTGACCTCGCTGAACATCTTCCTTCTCTACGCCTCGAAGCAGAAGTCCTACGTTATCTCCGGCTCGGGCCTCATCCAA
>MFZO01000019.1:98891-110189 GCA_001788015.1 Candidatus Roizmanbacteria bacterium RIFCSPHIGHO2_02_FULL_38_11
TTTGTCGCTTTAAGACCAACCACCTCTACTTCCTCGTTGAGTTTAAGAACACCACGTTCAACTCTTCCTGTAACAACTGTTCCTCGACCAGCAATCGTAAAAACATCTTCAATAGGCATTAAGAAAGGTTTATCTACTGGACGTACGGGTTCTGGAACGTATTCGTCAACAGCTTTTATCAATTCCTCAATAGCTTTTATCGAAGCTGCATCGTCGGCAAGCGCTTTCAAAGCAGATCCCTTGATCACAGGAATTTTATCTCCTGGAAACTTATATTTTTTCAGAAGGTCTCTAACTTCCATCTCGACAAGATCGAGAAGTTCTTTATCCTGAACCATGTCTGTCTTATTTAAGAAGACTACAATTGCTGGAACGTTAACCTGTCTTGCTAACAAAATATGTTCTCTCGTTTGAGGCATCGGGCCATCTGGAGCAGAAACTACCAAAATGGCTCCATCCATTTGCGCTGCGCCCGTAATCATATTTTTGATATAGTCGGCATGACCTGGAGCATCAATGTGGGCATAATGTCTTTTGTCCGTCTCGTATTCAGAATGGTGAAGATTAATCGTAACGCCTCGTGCCCGCTCCTCCGGGGCTTTGTCAATGTCTTCATATTTTAAAAATTTCGCTTGGCCCTTTTTGGACAAAACGTAATGAATAGCAGAAGTCAAAGTAGTTTTTCCATGATCAACGTGCCCTATGGTTCCAATATTTAAATGTGGTTTTGTTCTTTTAAAAACTCCTTGTGCCATAAAATGTCAATTTAAATTATTAATTATTATTTATCAATTGTTAATTGATGCGGTTTCTCTATCATAATTGGTACAGTCTCAAAAGTCAAGACCTTTTTCAGCTTTTTAAATATGAAATCATTCAATAATTCTACCTTTAGCCCTGAGTATCTCTAAATATTCTTCGTTCGAAATATCACATTTTCCATAAGGTTTAAGTTCATCTTCCTTAAAACAAAGTTGTTTTGCAATACTTCTTACATCTCTATCTTTAATCTTACCATGAGAGAACTTAGTTCTGCCTATCAATATACCTTTGTACCAAACTCGACATATTGTGTCTCCACTTTGGCGAACATCTAGACTTAGTCCCTCAATTTTTTGCATCTTTATAAGGACTTGTTCTAATTCATGTCTCTTCATGTTTGATAATTGAATCTTTAAGAATTTTCCACCAGTTAAGCGGAATTGGTCCTAATTTATCTTCTCCAATCTCTTCCAATTCCTTATATAGAAGAACAATCTCTTTTTTTATTTTTACCAATACATCTTGTCTATTTTTTCCTGTTGCCCACAAGTCTAAGTCATCGTATTCAGCTCTATAACAGTCATCCTCTTCACTTACGTTTATGAAAAAAAATACGCCATTTTTCAATGAATACTTATTTGAATTTAAGTCATTGATTGCTTCACTAGAAATAAAGTAACTATCTGTAAATCCTGAATCCGAAACAGATGAATAATTCGGAAAACCAGTATCTACCGGTTGTATAAAAAGTCCATCATATGTCATATCATTTATTCTTTTTGCCGTTTAAATCACTATTAACTTTTTCTAACTGTCCTTTAAGTACAGATTTTAAAGCTTGTGCTACTTCAATTGGTAAAGTTATTTCTACTTCTATCGGGGATTTCATAACAGGATTTTTTTTCAGCTTCTCTGCATAATCATCATTTTCTGGTGGTTTAACATCACAGAATTGCAAAGTTATTTCTCTTGGACTACTAACTACTCTTACATAATTAGAATAAACCCTTGAGGTATTTTCTTTACGATATGGGACAACTTTTACTTTGATTTCTTGTGTCTTATCTACCATACTTTCTAAATATAGCTCTACAACAACCCTATTATAACAAACTTGGGAATACTTTGACAAACACAACGTTATACAAAAAGTATAGCACTTTTTGCAAAATGTATGTCAAGTTTTTTCATAGTCTTATTCAAGTAATATTTCAGAAAGCTTATAATTACTTAAAATTTACTAATTTCACCTTTCATACTAAAACGGCGTGATAAAATTGACAATGATAATACCTTTTCCACATTATCATCCTGAGCGAGCGAAGCGAGTCGAAGGATCCCATTACAATAAAACCTTATTTTAAAGAGATTTCTCACTTCGTTCGAAATGACATTGACTATACATGAAAACTGATGAAATTATATTGAATAAAGAACAAGAAGAAGCCGTGAGACATGATAAGGGACCTCTCCTGATTATTGACGGCGCAGGAACCGGCAAAACTACCGTTGTTACGGAGAGAATCAAAAGACTCATAGCCGAGGGGCTAGTAAAACCGGAGGAAATCCTAGCCTTAACATTTACCGAAAAAGCCGCGCAACAGATGGAAAAACGAGTCGATGTCGCTCTTCCCTACGGTACTTTTGGTCTTTGGATTTCGACTTTTCATTCTTTCTGCGACAGAATTCTTCGCGATGAAGCATTCAATATAGGCCTCTCCTCTAACTTTAAACTCCTGACCGACGCCGAGTCCTATTTGCTTGTTAAAAAAAACTTTTGGAGCTTCAATCTGAAATATTTTAGGCCGCAAGGCAATCCTTATAAATTTATCGAAGGACTAATACAGCACTTCGCCAGATTAAAAGACGAAGACGTGTCCTACGAAAAATATTTAAAATTTGTTAAATCCGTAAAAGTTGACAAAGAAAAATATCAGGAGCTAGCCAATGCCTATAAAGTATATGAACTGCTAAAAATAAAAGAAGGTGTTATGGACTTTGCGGATTTAATCAACAACGTTCTTGCCCTTTTCCGAAAAAGAAAAGAAATTTTAAAAAAATATCAAGCCCAGTTTAAATATATTTTAGTCGACGAATTCCAGGACACTAACTTTGCCCAATATCAATTAGTCAAACTTCTTGCCCCACCAAAAACAAACGCCAATATTACTGTTGTGGGAGACGATTCTCAATCAATCTATAAATTCAGGGGTGCGGCTATATCCAATATTCTCTCCTTTATGAAAGACTATCCCGAATCAAAAAGCGTCATACTCACAATAAGCTATCGCTCGCCTCAAACTATTCTTGACGCTTCTTATAAACTGATAAAAAACAATAACCCAAATACTCTAGAATCGCAGTTAGGTATTAATAAAAATCTAAAATCAAGTAAAACTGCCGGTGGAGAAAAAATAGAGCTTTTTCATAGCGACAGGGTCGAAGAAGAAGCAGAAAAAATAGTTGACTTTATCCGTGAATATAAAACTCACAATAAAAAGGATTATAAGGACTTTGCCATTCTGGTTCGTGCAAATAATCATAGCGATCCATTCATCAGAGCGCTTGAGCGTGCAAGAATTCCTTATCAGTTCTTGGGACCGGGAATGCTTTTTCACCAGCCAGAAATAAAAGATCTTATCGCCTATCTTAAGGTATTATATGACTTTACTGATTCTGTCAGCCTTTTTAGGGTCTTGTCCATGGATCTCTGGGATATCGCAACTAGAGACCTAATTGCAGTTTTAAACCTAGCCAAAAAAGCAAATTTATCACTATTTGAACAATTAGAGAGCATGACAGACGAGCCGGTGACCCCGCTCAACGAAGATGGGATCTGGAGTAAAAGGCTAAATATTAGTGACGATTCCAAAAATAAACTAAAAAGTTTTGTTGATATGGTTCATAAACATCAAAAACTGATTCCAAAAGAAACCGCCGGACAGATACTCTACTATTTTCTTATCGACAGCGGGCTTTTAAAACAAGTCGTCGACTATAAAACTCTAACGCAAGAAAAAAAAGTCCTAAATATAACCAAATTTTTTGACAAACTTAAAACTTTTGAGGTTACTCATAAAGACGCCAGCGTGTTTGCCGTTGTCGACTATTTGGATCTCGCAATGAGTATGGGCGAAAGTCCGATGGCGGCAGAAATAGATTGGAGCGAGGTAAATGCCGTCAATATACTTACGGTTCACTCAGCAAAAGGACTTGAGTTTCCAGTGGTCTTTTTAACCAATCTAATCGAAGGTAGATTTCCGTCGAGAGACAGAAGAGATAAAATCCCGATTCCTGAAGATTTAATTAAGGAAGTTCTACCCTCGGGCGACTATCATCTGCAAGAAGAAAGAAGGCTGTTTTATGTGGGAATGACAAGAACCAAAGAAAAACTTGTCCTAACAGCTTCTAACTTCTATGGTGAAGGAAAAAGAGAAAGAAAACTTTCTCCTTTTATCGCCGAATCCTTGGGAACACAAAATCTGTATAAACCCTCTCTTCTCTCAAAGACCTCCCAAATCCCCCTTTTTGAATGGGAAAAAAGAACCGAAGAAATCGCAGATAATGTTAACCTAACTAAACTAAGACTTGATTTTCTTTCTTACTCGGCAATTCAAGCCTTTCAACTTTGTCCGCTACACTTTAAGCTTCGCTATATACTGCGTGTACCAACTCCACCCACGCCTTCGCTATCCATAGGAAACTCTATTCATAATGCCTTGAGGAATTTTTACACAATCGGCAGATCAGAAAAAAATGAAAAAGCGCTCATCCTGAAACTCCTAGATGAGAATTGGATCGGGTACGGCTTCACGAGCAAAAAACATGAACAACAATCTAAAGAACGAGCTAAGTCATTTTTGGAGAAATATTTGAAAGACCCTCTGCATCTAAACGCTCGGCCTGTCTATATCGAAAGAGGCTTTAGTTTTAAGGTCGATCCGTCTCTCAAAATATTAGGAAAAATAGATAGGGTCGACGATCTGGGAAACGGCAATATCGAGATTATCGATTATAAAACAGGAGCCAATATCCCGCGCCAAAATCAACTTAATGCAGATCTACAGATGACCATCTACGCTCTGGCTGCTGTAAATCGCGGAATTCTGGGCAAAAGAGTCAATCAAATCAAGATGTCCCTCTATTATTTTGAAAATTCGACTAAAATGAGCACTACGCGTACCGATAAACAGTTGAAGGAGGCAGTTGATCAGTTGTTAAAAATACGAGGTGAGATTGAACAATCAGATTTTCAATGCAGCCGGAAGATCATTTGTCAAAACTGCGAGTATAGAATGTTGTGTAACGGCTAAGTGGATATTTATAGTATAATAGGATAATGACAAAACAGTTCGCCAGATCAATCTTGGCTAGTCGTTTCTTCGACACTATTGTACCTATTCTGAGTTGGATTCTCATCACAATGCCAATTTGGCTGTCACCTTTTCACCCGGCAATCGTTGCCTATTTTATTATCAGTTTTGATCTTTACTTCCTCTATAAAGCGCTTTCAACTACTTACTTTGCCGTAATCTCTTACAAACTTATTTTGACGCATCTTAAAATTCCCTACTTTAAAAAGCTAGCAAAACTGATTGGCGTAAGCGACACTAAGCACTTCGTTATAATACCCAATTTTCAGGAGCCGCTCTACAAACTGGAGGCAACAATAAATTCTCTGACAAAGTCTGATTATCCGTATAAAAATATCTATCTTGTACTCGCATTTGAAAGACGCGAACCCGGAGTAAAAAATAAAGCTTTCGCCCTGCAAAAAAAGTTTATGCAAAATTTTGCAGATGTGCTCATTACCTTTCACAATCTTCTCCCCCACGAAACACCAGGTAAAGCAAGCAACCAAACGTTTGCCGCTAAAGTAGTCGATCGCTATGTCGAAAAAAATAATTGGGAAAGGGAAAATATTTTAATTACTATTTGCGACGCCGATAGCTCTTTGGCTGAGAATTACTTTTCCTATCTTACTTATGAATATCTGCTAGACAAAAATCGCCTCTATCATTTTTATTGTGCACCGGTATTGCTCTATAATAACTTTTGGAAACTGCCGTTCTTCGTACGTATCCAAGCGACACTTTCTTCCATACTTCGACTTGCCTTTTTACCCCAAAAAGATAAGTTAATCCAAATTTCCACCTATTCAGTCAGTCTCTGGCTTCTAAATAAAATAAATTACTGGGATGTTGATATTATTCCGGAAGATTGGCATGTCTTTTATCAAGCCTTCTTTACCTATGGCGATAAAATTCAAACCGTTCCTCTTTATACAATAATCAATAGTGACGCAGTGTATTCGGGTGCAATTCTTAAAACTTCTAGAAATCGCTATGAACAAGAAAAGCGTTGGGCATGGGGGGTTTCCGATATTGGTTATACTCTAAAAAAATTTTTTTCCACACCCCATATCAATCCCTTAGTTAAATTAAGAAGAATACTATTTCTGGCAGAAACGCATCTCCTCTGGACTACCTCTTTCTTTATCTTAACGATCTCCGCATCTGTTCCTCCCCTTATAAATCCGATATTTAAAAGAACTGTGCTCGGCTTCCTGCTCCCGAAACTCTCTGGCTTTGTCCTTACTCTTTCTTCTTTAATGCTGATTTTATATATGTATCTTGACCATCAACTTCGTAAAAAACTTAATCAAAAAGTAAGATTGTTGTCGCTACCCTTACTCTTCATTCAATGGTATCTGCTTCCTTTGGTATCATTTCTTTTTTCCTCTTTGCCGGCGCTCGATGCACATACTAGATTATTATTTGGAAAAAAAATTAAATATAAAGTGACAGAAAAAGTCTAACGAATCAAATTCCAAGAAACAATCAACAAGTAATCCAAACAAATTACAAATATACAAATAATCAAATATATTTATTTTTTGGATTTGAATTTTGAGTTTTGAAATTTGTTTGTATCTTGTAAGTTGTATCTTGGAAATTTATATGCTTAATTTTCTTTTTACCCAAACCCCTCTAACTTTCCTCACTCAAAGTTTATGGCGAGATGAGGCTTTTACATATTTTTTAGCCAAAAAAAATGTGCTGGAGATAATTAGTCTATCGATAAAAGAATTCAATCCACCTCTCTATTACATTCTTCTGCATTTCTGGATGAGACTTTTTGGCGAATCTGAAATAAGCCTGCGAACTTTTTCTCTTATTTTTTATTGGTTAACTATTTATGTAGCTATTACTTTCTTAACGGAAATATTAAAAGTTGATGTTCGAAAAAGATTTTTATATTTTATTTTTTATATTTTATTTTTTATAGTCAATCCTTTTTTGACCTATTACGCATTTGAAGCAAGAAATTATACTTTTTTTGCTTTTCTAGCCACACTCTCATATTACGCATTTTATAAAAAAAACTACAAAGTTTATTTCTTTGCGACCACACTTGGATTATATACACATTACTTCATGGTTTTTGTCATCTTTAGCCAATTACTTTTTAATTTTTTAGTAAAGAAAAAAGGCCGACGTTACGAAATTATTAATAAGGTTATATTTAAACCTTTGCTAATTTTTCTCCCCTGGTTCCTTTTTATACTTTTTCAAAAAAATTTATTTGCAGCTTCTTTTTGGATTCAAAGAATAAATATTAATACGCTGGTAAGCCTATTGGGAGTATTGTACACGGGATATGATGGAGGCTTCAGATCTTACTCTATTCGAGCAACGTTGATTTCGCTCACTCTATTTTTGCTGATTATTGCTCTGCTGAAACTGAGAAATAGAAAATACGTTTCCGATAGCCAACTTTTTCTTTATCTTGGTCTTTGGGCTATAGGAATACCACTTCTCGTTGCCGTCATTTCACTTTTTAAGCCAATTTTTTATCCACGCTACTTTATTTTTTCAGCTGTCGGTTTTCTCTTGCTTTTAGTCTACATTTTAGAACAAGTCAAAGGGGGTATTCGGACTTTGGCGATAATCTTGCTTTTTATGATAGCGTTCAACTATCAAAAAATTCAAATACAACATTACAAAAAAAGAGACTTTCAAAAGGTTGTAAAAGAAATGAAAGCATTGGCAAAGAAAGGTGATCCCATATATGTCACCAGTGAGTTAGATTTTTTCACCGCCGAGTACTATTTCGGCGAAAATAAAGTATTTGTCTACAGTAAAGCCTATGACCAAATACCGGACTTCGTGGGTAAAGTGTTAATTCCAAAAGAGAAGGTTACATCTTCACTTCCTGTTTACCCAAAAAGGGCCTTTGTCCTGAAATCAGATGGGACCTATTTCGTCCAGGCGCTTTACTAATAAATATCTTTATATAGAAAATTACCGTTGATTTTTCCTACAACCGCTGTTAATCTATTTCAGAAATGTCTTACCTTAAAAAAACTGATCCAGAAATCTACAAACTCATTAAACTCGAGGAAAAACGTCAAGCAGAGACTCTCATGATGATACCTTCGGAAAATATTGCCTCGAAAGCAGTAGAAGAAGCAATCGGAACAAGTCTTGGAAATAAATACGCGGAAGGATATCCACGAAAAAGATATTATCAAGGCCAGACAATTGTTGATCAAGTAGAAGATCTTGTGAGAGAAAGGGCAAAAAAGCTTTTTGGCGTGCCGGCTGTAAATGTTCAACCCTTGTCAGGATCTCCAGCTAATTTTGCAGTCTATACTGCACTTCTTAATCCCGGAGACACACTGATGGGTTTGTCATTATCAAGTGGTGGCCATCTTACCCATGGAGCTACACATACCGCAAGCAGCAAATATTTTAGATCTATTCCCTACGACGTTGATAAAAATGGAATCATTGACTACGACCTTTTGTTCAAAACCGCAAAAAAAGAAAGACCGAAAATAATAGTTGCAGGCACAACTGCATATGCTCGGCTTCTCGACTGGAAAAAATTTGCTTTAACTGCTGACGAAGTTGGAGCTTATCTTATGGCTGACATCGCACACGTTGCAGGACTTGTTCTTGCAGACGTCTATCCTACTCCTGTCCCTTTTGTACATGTTGTAACAACTACAACTCACAAAACCCTTCGCGGCCCGCGGGGAGCAATAATTATGACAACGCAAAAAGGTTTAAAAAAAGATCCTGATCTTGCAAAAAAAATTGATAGCGCAATTATTCCAGGAATTCAAGGAGGGCCCCATCTCAATACTATTGCTGGAATAGGCGTGGCTTTAAAAGAAGCGTCAACTACCCGATATAAAAAATACTGTCAACAGATTGTAAAAAATGCAAAATCACTTGCACATGAATTAAAAAAATATAATTTTGATTTAGTAACAGGCGGCACAGACTGCCATTTAATTCTTATTGACCTTCGAAATAAAGGAATACTTGGAAGAATTACTGCAATTGCCTGCGAACGCGCCGGTATAATTCTCAATTACAATCGGGTCCCCTTTGATCCTAATCCCTCACTGTATCCCTCTGGTATTCGACTTGGAACACCAGGTATAACTAGTCGTGGGATGAAAGAAAAAGAAATGAAAAAAATAGCTTTTTGGATCAATCAGATAGTCAACGGTTTAATAGAGACAAAGAGAAAACTAAAATTAAACATGACTCAGGAAAGAGACAGGAAACTTCGAGAAAAAATAATTCGATTAACTAAAGTAACTAAATTTATCAATATAGAAATCAAAAAACTCTGCAAAAAATTTCCTGTTAAAAAAACTTATTAACTCCTTTCTTCCTTTTTCACCGTCAATATTTTATAATTAACTATATGTTGATAAGGTTTAGGCTGATCTATTGGCTCATTACTGCTAACTTAGTAATGGTTTCTGTTCTTATTTATAAGTTTGGCACCTTACCACCGCAGATTCCACTATTTTATTCAAAACCGCCCGGTGAAGATCAACTGGCAGATACATGGATGATTCTTCTTTTACCCCTGTTAATGAATTTTCTTTTTTTCTTCAACAATTTTTTTTATAGACGTTATTTTAAGGAAAATATTTTGGCCAAAAAAATTCTTTATTATCTTAATCTTCTTATCAGCATAAGCTTCACTATAATTTTTGCGAAAATAATTTTTGTGGTTACATAAAATATTTAATATGCAAAATCTTATCGCTTTTTTCACTGCCACACTTTTCTCATTCCTTATTACCATTCCCACAATCTACTTTGCAAAAAAGTTCCGTCTGGTAACCGATAAAAATAAGAGAGTTCACCCCGCCCATACGCATATTGGTATAATCCCCCGGGGAGGAGGTGTTCCTATATTTTTAGCACTTTATTTAACTGCACTAATTTTTCTTCCGCTAAGCAAAATTGTTTCTGGAATTATTATCGCATCGGCGATGTTAGTCGCTGTTGGTGTACTAGACGATTATTTTGATCTTTCTCCTTATCTGAGATTTTCTTTAAACTTACTAATTTCCGCATTTATGGTTGGTTTTGGACTAGGCATTCCCTACATTTCAAATCCTTTGGGCGGGATAATCCATCTTGATCAGTGGAAATTGTCGTTTGATCTTTTTGGTACACACTCCGTTTTGGTTCTTGCCGACATACTTGCTATTATTTGGCTCACCTGGATAATGAATATGGTCAATTGGAGCAAAGGAGTGGACGGACAACTTCCGGGATTTGTAGCAATCACAGCATTCTTTTTGGGGCTCCTTTCCCAAAGATTTACCGCCCACGACATAAACATTCAGACTGTAACTCTACTTTCTTTTATTGTTGCGGGTTCCTTCTTTGGATTTCTGCCATTTAATTTTTTCCCTCAGAAGATAATGCCAGGCTACGGAGGTGGTGCTTTAGCCGGCTTTTTGTTAGGTATCCTCTCCATTCTTTCCTTCGGTAAAATAGGTACAGCGGTCTTAATCTTAGCTATACCCACTATTGATGCAGTATATACAATAATTCGGAGGATTAAAAAAAAACAATCCCCTTTTCGTCCGGATTGGGGACATTTTCATCATAAACTTCTGGAGATTGGCTGGGGAAAAAGAAGAATTGCTGTTTTTTATTGGATAGTTTCGATCATCTTTGGCATAGCAGCACTATTTTTTAAAGGAAGCGAGAAAATTATCATTTTTTTAACAATTGGAATAATTCTCCTCATATTTATAGTTATTATCGAAAGAGTAAAGAAAGTTAAGATCAGTAAAATATGAAGTACTTTATAAAAACCTTCGGCTGTCAGCAAAATAAGGCAGATTCTGAACGAATCGGTTCGGCATTTCAAGCCCGTGGCATGAAACCAGCTAAAGGATATAAAGACGCTGATTACGTTGTAATAAATACCTGTATGGTCCGGCAATCTGCGGAAAACCGTGTGTATGGATTGGTCAACAATCTCGGAAAACTAAAATCTAAAGTCAAAAGTCTAAAGATCATAGTTACAGGCTGTATGGTTGGTCTTGCTTTTAGGGATAAAACTGGAAGATACTTGCAAAGAATAAGAAAAATAATGCCAGAGGTAGACGAATTTATGCCTATTGAAGAAGTTGGATTTGACAATCAGCCTGTCAGGCAAGATAACATAAACGCTTGGGTGCCAATCTCTAATGGCTGTAATAACTTC
>MFZO01000019.1:110228-131986 GCA_001788015.1 Candidatus Roizmanbacteria bacterium RIFCSPHIGHO2_02_FULL_38_11
TTCAAGTTATGCGAGATTTAGATAAGGTATACTTCCCAAATTCGAAACTCGAATATCGAAATTCGAAACAATTTCAAAATTCAAATGACAAAAATTCAAAAAGTTTTAAAGCTTTGAATTTAGAAAATTTGGATTTGTTTCGTGCTTCGGATTTCGGATTTAGGATTTCTAAATTTAAGCCAGTCTATGTCAAACATCTTGGCCGACACCGAATACCTACTCTTTTCCCCTATCTTCTACAACAAGTTGCTCATATGGGTTTTGAAAAAGTCGATTTCATCTCCTCAAACCCCTGGGATTTTTCAGATGAACTAATAGACGTAATAGTTCAAAATAAAAATATTACTCGTACAATTCATTTACCAATCCAGTCGGGTGATAATAATGTGTTAAGAAGAATGAACCGCTGGTACACTTCAGAGCAATATCTTGCTCTGACCTCAAAGCTCAAAACTCAAATCTCAAATCTGAAAATCACAACAGATATAATAGTGGGTTTCTGCGGAGAAACTGACGAAGAGTTTAAAAATACTGTGAAACTCGCAAAACTCGTCGGTTACGAAAAAGCTTATATCTCGATGTATTCCCAACGCCCCATGACCGCGGCTAGCAAGGTCTTCAACGACGACATACCTCATGAAGTTAAAAAACACCGCTGGGAAGTACTGGAGAATTTGATAAATAAACCTCATCTGAAGAAAAATCTGGAATCAACATATATCAACCTGCCTGTGGCCGCATCCTAGGTTGTATATATTATTTTTTATATTTACTAACGAACCTCGAGTTAATTCTCAACCGCTCCAATACCTGTTCAACCGTTCTCTCGAGGCCGGGAATTTTATTTTTATTCAAGAATTTCTCCACTTTCTTTTCCTGTCCAATTCCGCAAATGGGAATTACCGCTTGGAGTATCCTTCGCAAAAGCATACTGCCTAAACCACCTGAACGTTTTACTAATTCACCCCAACTCATCATTAACCAATCTAATGTAATTTCTCTTGCATAAGGATTTCTTGCTGCTGAACTTACTCCGTAAGGAAGAAAAGCAAATGGGACTTCTTTACTTAAAGCATATTCCAAAGTCTCCTGAATCAACTTTTTATTTTTTGAATTTCCCAGCGCCATCAAAAACTTGGCTTTTTCTTCCTGTACTAATGAAGTCCGATAAAAATTTCTAATTATTTGATGATTCGAATCATTGATCCAGACTGAACAAGAATAGATTACACCTCTTAAATCCGGGTGAAGGGATTTTTCATTTTTTAGATAGTTTATAAATTGTTTATTTACAAATTGGGATACTTTTTTATCGTTTAATAATGTAAGAAAAGCTAATGCGGTATTTCGCAAATACGCATCAAGAATGTTTTCATTCTTTTTTGGTTCGTATTTAACTTTTTTTAAAGCTTTTTTTGAAAAATTAATAGCCAATTTTTTTGAGTTCTCGTCTTGTAACAGTAAAAATATACCTGTCAGTTTAGAAATAAGGTAGTGTAAAACAATACTTGATTTATCGTCAAAAAATGTATCGATATATCGATATAACTCTTGCAAATCTTTTTCTCCTGCCAGAATCAACGCGAAAAGATCATGGATCAATCCGATTTTATCTCCCTCTGTAAAATATTTGAAACTCTTGCTTAATTCGTTAAGTAAATCATTAGAATATTGAGATATGTAAAATCCAGAATAATTATGATTTATCGTTGTTAGACCTTCTTCAGGGTTAAATCGTAACATTAGTTTTTTTTCATTAAGAAAAATCTGGCGGATAATGTTTTTTCCATTTTTTAATACCATTGGAATCTTCCAGACTGATTTCAAATCTTTTCCTTCATATAAAAATCTGTGTTGCTCAAAAAAAAGAATGTTATTTTTACCTCTCACAGAAATTTTCGGGAAACCTTTCTGAAGCAAATAAGATTGCATAATATCTAATATGGATTTTTTTGATTCTTTCTCGAGCACACTCCACAAATTCTTTGCTTCTGCGTTGTTAAAATTAAATTGTTTAATATATTTTCTTAATCCGCCTCTAAAAATTTTTTCCCCTAGGGTTAAATCTAGCATCCGTAATATACTTCCTCCTTTTTCATATGCTATCTCGTCAAAAAGCTCATCTATTTCTGACACCTTTTTGACTTCAACCTTAATTGAATGAGAAGATCGTAGACTATCAAGTCCCATCGCCTCAAAAACAGTATCGGTTATATATTGATTCCATACCTGCCATTTTGGCCAATATCTGTTCAACGCCTTATAAGCCATATAGGTTGCAAAACTCTCATTGAGCCAGAGGTCGTCCCACCACTTCATTGTGACAAGGTTGCCAAACCACTGATGAACTATTTCATGGGCTATAACTTCGGAAATTCTCTGCATCGTGGCACGAGAGCTTAAATCCGGATATAAAAGCAAAGCGTTTTCTCTAAAGGTAATAGCTCCCCAATTTTCCATAGCGCCTGATGCAAAATCGGGAACCGCAATAAGATCCAACTTCCTCAAGGGATATGCGTAATCAAAATACTTTTCATAAAATTCCAAAAACTTTTTTGCGCAATCGAGAGCGAATTCTCCATATTGACTTTTTCCCGGCGTTGTCACAACTCTAAGAAGGATGTTTTTATATTTGTTTTCAAGAAATTCAAACTCCCCAACGCCTAAATATAAAAGATACGTTGACATCAAAGGAGTAGTCTCAAAAATCACCATTTTTTTACCCTTTTTATCCCTTTGCCGCGCTCTACTGTCAACCGCTTCGGTTGCCAATTGGTTGGTATAGCGGTCTAAATCCATTGTTTTTTTTGGTAAAGTATTAGAAACTGCAGTTAAATCTTTATTGAGAATTAAAGAAACGTCAAATGTTGCCTTATATGAAGGACTGTCAATGCAAGGAAAGGCTCTTCGAGCGTCCGCAGCTTCAAACTGTGTTGTTGCTAAGTACTTTTCTTTTCCATCAACTGTATACTTACTCCTATAAAATCCTGCAAGCTTATCGTTCAAAACTCCCTCAAATTCGATAAAAAGTTTATACTCGCCAGGCTTTATTTCGTCAGAGAAATTAATAATTAGTTTTTCAGCTTTTTGGTCAATCTTAAATGGAGAAATTTTGCTTATAGTTCGAGCTTGTCGAGAACTATCATCTTTATACTTCTCGACTTCGCTCGAGGAATATAGTTGACACTTTTCAATTTTCAAATCCACCGAATCCAAAATAATCTGTTTTGTTTTTTTCTTCAATTCAAATGTAATTATTTCTTCACCCTTAAAAGTAAATTTCTCCAAATCCGGCTCAAAAGTGAGATTATAGTTTCGAGGTAAAATATACATGATTATTTCGATATTCTACCATGGCTATGCTAAAATTAACTATATGAAACTTCTTGTCACTGGCGGAGCAGGATTTATAGGATCTAATTTTATTTTATACTGGCTTAAAAAATATCCGAAAGATAAAATTATCAACCTAGACAAACTTACATACGCAGGCAATCTCGAAAATCTAAAAAGTGTCGAAAAAAATCCAAATTACAAATTCACACAGGGAGACATCTGCGACCCGCAACTCGTTAACTCGTTAACTCATAACATTGATGCAATCGTTCACTTTGCCGCTGAATCTCACGTTGACCGCTCGATACTGAATCCTGCGCCTTTTATTAAAACCAATATTGAAGGCACTTATATTCTCCTTGAGGCCGCCTTAAAAAGTAAAATCAAGAGATTTCATCATATCTCAACCGATGAAGTTTTCGGAGCACTAGCATTGAACTCAAATGAAAAATTTAACGAAAAAACTCCCTATAACCCTCGGAGTCCTTATTCGGCATCCAAAGCCGCATCTGACCATCTTGTGCGCGCCTACGCTACAACCTACAACCTACCCACTACCATCTCTAGTTGCTCCAACAACTTTGGTCCTTACCAGTTTCCTGAAAAACTTATTTCTTTAGCTATAACAAACATTATCGAAGGCAAGAAAGTCCCTGTTTATGGTGATGGTCTGTACGTACGAGATTGGCTTTATGTTGAAGATCACTGTGAAGCAATCGATCTTATACTCCAGAAGGGTAAAGTTGGTGAAACATATTTCATAGGCGGCTTGACTCAAGATATCCCTAACATAGAAATCATTAAAAAAATTTTGAAAATTATGGGGAAAGACGAAACCTCTATCGAATATGTAAAAGATCGACCGGGCCATGATAGAAAATATGCAATAGATTGGACAAAAATAAATCGTGAACTCGGTTGGAAACCTAAACACGATTTTGACGAAGCATTGGAATTGACCATTGAATGGTGCATGAAAAATCAAGATTGGTGGAAGGGGTTGAAATATGGTTAAAGTCGCTATCACAGGCTCTACTGGTCTTATTGGTTCAAGAATCATCGAACTCCTAAAGGGAGATTTTAATTTTATAGAATTAGTCTGGCCCAAATTTGATGTGACTAAAAAAGATGACCTCTGGAAGACTTTAAAGGATCTAAATTTTGATATATTTTTTCACCTGGCCGGCTATACAAATGTTGACGACGCTGAAAAAAACCCCGGCAAAAAAATTGCCTACAAAATAAACGTTGATGGAACAAAAAACGTCTTCGAAATTGTAATGAAAAGAAGAAGAAAATTTATCTACGTCTCGACTGACTTCGTATTCAATGGTAAAAATCCACCCTACTATGAGGAGAGTATTCCAAATCCTATCTCATATTATGCCAAGACAAAATATGAGGGAGAGACTGTCGTGAAAAACTACGCAATGATTGTAAGATTTTCTTATCCTTATCGAGCCTTCTTTGAAACAAAAAAGGACTTCGTCAGAGGAATAAAATTTAAGCTGGAGCAAAAAAAACAATTAAATATGGTTAATAATTCGCTGATGACCCCTACATTCATCGATGACATTGCTTACGCAATGAAATATCTCTGCAAGAATTATACCCCTGAAATTTTTCATCTGGTAGGAGGTAACAGTATATCACCTTTTTCGGCAAGTAAGATAATCGCGAAGACATTCGGTTTGGATCAATCTCTCATCCACGCAACCACTTACGAGCAATACTTTAAAAATAGAGCTAAAAGGCCACAATATTCAGAAATTAAAACCAAAAAAAATAATTTTTACAGATTTAAAGACTTTGAACAAGGACTGCAGATAGTAAAATCTCAAATCCTAAATCTTAAATAAATCCAAAATACTAAATAACGTGAATTACGAAATTAACTTAGATGTCATTGCGAGGAGCGAAGCGACGTGGCAATCTCTATTATACTAAATGAGATTGCTTCGCTTCAAAAATCATCGCTCGCAATGACAAAAACCAGCTCGTTAAAACAATCTAGCGGAATTTCGTAATTCGAGCTAAATATTAAATTCGAAATAACCTTTTATTGTTTAGAATTTTGATAATTAAAATTTAGTATTTGTTTAGATTTTAGTATTTAGAGTTTAGAATTTTATGTTAACATATTGACTTATGACTATTACATTCATCGGCCACGGATACGTCGGTTTAGTTAGCGCCTGTGTTTTTGCCGACTTTGGAAATAAAGTCTGGGTCATCGGCCACACCGGACAGAAAATCGAGCGGCTTAAGAAAGGTGATCCAATTATCTACGAACCAGGACTCAAGGAACTCCTTGAAAAAAACTTGACGGCAAAGAGAATTTTTTTTACTCTAGATTATGAAACGGCCATAGCTGAATCAGATATAGTGTTTATTGCTGTAGGAACCCCACCAAAGGAAGATGGGGAAGCTGATCTTTCGAATGTATTTAAGGTAGCGAAGAACATTGCGAGACACCTTAAGAAAGGTTTAACTGTTGTATCATGTAAAAGTACTGTCCCTGTCGGCACAAATAAAAAAATTGAAACAGTACTGGGTAAATCAAAACCAAAACTCTCCGAAGTCCAAGTCTCCTCATGTCCAGAATTCTTACGTGAAGGAAGTGCAATTTACGATACATTAAATCCGGATAGAGTAGTTATTGGCTCTGATTCAAAAAAAGCAATTGAAACCTTGATAGATCTTCATAAACCAATCGGCGGCAAACGAGTTATTACCGATTTAGCCTCAGCCGAACTTATCAAATATACATCAAATGCCATGCTTGCCACCAAGATCTCTTTCGCCAATTTTATCGCTTTCTATTGTCAAAAAACCGGGGCTGATGTAGAAAATGTTTTAGACGCAGTAGGACTTGACAAAAGAATCGGCAGAATTTTTATGGATCCTGGAGTTGGATATGGTGGTTCTTGCCTTCCAAAAGATGTAAGGGCGTTGATTAAAATTGGAAGCAATCTTAATCTTGACACCATCTTCCTTGAAGCTGTTGACAGGGTAAATATACAAAGCCAAGAAAATTTTTTGAATAAAATACTTCAAAATGTAAAAACTAAAATTGTGGCTTTGTGGGGATTGACTTTCAAGCCAAACACGGACGACATCCGTGAAGCGCCGTCAATCCTTATAATTAGGAAGCTCCTTGAGTATGATTTTACTATCAAAGTGTTCGATCCAGAAGGAATACATAACATCAAAAAAGTGTTTGACCAGAGATTAATTTATTGCAACAATCCCTATGAGGCGGTAAAAGATACCAGCGGTCTGGCTGTCTTAACCGAATGGAACGAATTTAAACAGGCGGATCTAAAAAAAGTCAGGTCCTTGATGAAAAAACCTTTGGTCTTTGACGGCAGGAATATCTACCATCCCCAAATGATGAAGAAACTCGGTTTTACTTATTTTTCTGTTGGCAGACCTCCTGTATGAAAATTATAGTAACCGGAGGTGCAGGATTTATAGGTTCTCATCTTTGTGAACGTTTGCTTGAAGATGGACATCAAGTTACTTGCGTAGACAACTTTTCAACTGGATCCGAACTAAATATTCTAGAGTGTCAGAATTTTAAAAAATTTACTCTTATTCGACACGACGTTGTAAAAGCATTGCCAAAAAACCTCAAAGTAGATGCAATTTTTCATCTCGCCTCCCCTGCCTCGCCAAATCATCATAGTAAATTAAGCTACCTTGCTATGCCTATGGAAACTATGCTGGTAAATACTCAAGGCACACTTGAACTTTTAAAACTGGCAAAACAAAACCGGGCAAAATTTCTTTTGGCTTCATCTTCAGAAGTATATGGCGATCCAAAAGAACACCCGCAGAATGAAAATTATAATGGTAATGTGTCAACGACTGGCCCTCGATCTGTCTACGATGAATCAAAACGTTTTGCAGAAACTTTTACTGCCTACTTTATTCGTAAGCACACTCTTGATGCGCGAATTGCCCGCATTTTTAATACCTACGGACCCCGCATGTTAAAAGCAGATATGAGAATGATTATTACTTTTATAACCCAGGCGTTGGAAGGAAAATCTATCACCATCTTCGGCAATGGAAAACAAACTCGCTCTCTATGCTATATTGATGATATGGTAGAAGGGCTTGTTCGTCTGATGTTTTCTCCTAGAACAAAAGGGCAGATAGTCAATTTAGGAGCGACCGAGGAGCACACTGTTTTAGAATACGCCCGTATGATAAAAAAAATTACTTACTCCCAAAGCCCGATCACCTTTAGTGAAGATTTGCCTGAAGATGACCCAAAAAAAAGAAGACCCGACATAAAGAAAGCAAAACAACTGCTCGACTGGGAAGCTGGTGTAAATCTTAAAGACGGTCTGAGCAAAATGATTGAATATTGTAAGCAAAACCTATGAGAAAGGCGGTTATAATCCTTCCTACCTACAACGAAGCCGGTGCTATAGAACAAGTTATAAATGGAATTCATGAAGCCGTACAGGAGAATAAAAACTGGGAGATTCATATCATAGTCGTTGACAGCAACTCCCAAGACGGCACTCAAGAAATAGTTTTAAGGTTAATTAAAAAATTTCCTCGACTCCAACTATTACAAACCAAAAGGGAAGGCCTGGGAAGGGCGTATATTCAAGGCTTTCAGACTGCCTTTGAGAAGATAAATCCATATCTTATTTTTGAGATGGACGCTGATCTTTCACATGATCCAAACAAAATACTAGAATTTCTAAAAAAAATTGAGGAAGGCGCCGACTTTGTCATTGGTTCTAGATACATAAAAGGAGGATCAATACCAAAAGACTGGGGAATTCATAGAAAAATATTTTCTGTCGGCGCGAATTTAGTTATACGCTTTGGATTCATGAAATTACGGGTCACAGACTGGACAAGTGGTTTTAGAGCTATAAAATCTTGGATTATAAAGAAAGCTACACCTCACGTCAAAAATTATTCAGGATATGTATTTCAGGTAGCAATTCTGGATTTTGCCATCAAAAACAAGGCGCATATCAACGAGATCCCTATACAATTTAGAGATCGAGTTCACGGTGAATCAAAGATTAACTCTATTCAGTACATCGTACAGACTTTTCTTTATGTTTTTTTGAATTCATCATTTATTAAATTTGCTCTTGTTGGCCTCATCGGGTTTGTAATCGATTTTGGCATTTCCTACATATTCATTGAGAATTTAAAATCGGCCGTTTGGGTTGGAACATTTATAAGTAGTGAAACTGCGATTGTTTCAAACTTTTTCCTAAATAATTTTTGGAGCTTTGCACACAAAAAGCTTGATCATAAACTTTCTGCCTATCTTCCCAATTTCATAAAATTCAACGTTGTGTCTTCTGGATCTATCTTGATTCAAACAATTGGAGTTCAACTCGCAAGCAATTTTTTTGGAAGAAAATTGTGGTATCTCTATAAAGTAATTCTCATTGTTTTCATTATTATTCCCTATTCTTACGTCCTTTATAATAAATTTATTTGGAAAGAGAAATGACCAAGAATCGCTTGGTCATCCTGAACTTGTTTCAGGATCTGTTATCTAAAAACCAGATGCTGAAATGAATTCAGCATGACAGACAACTCGTTTTATTTTTTATCAGCATATTGCGAATACACCCATCCATCTTTACCAATCTCGTATTCTATCTTATACCATCCGCTCTTTTCATCCAGAAGATCAAATGTGTCACCCGGTTTCACTTGAGCTTCTTCTGAAGCGGTTACGGCCGGTTCTTCCCTTACCCTCAAAAATCCAGTTGGCGTATCTTTAATAACTATTGTAGTTTTTCCTGTCTTCGCACTCGCGGTTGCTTCCTGTTTTCCTTTTTGTTTGTCTCCAGTGGCTTTAGCAGCTTGAGAACTCTGATCTATTGCTAATTTAAATGCGGCGTTCACTATATAGCCGGGATCGACGTTAATTTTCTGGGTTCTTCTTAAAAATTTAGGCATGAAAACTGATAACTCATGATCACCTTTCAAGACCTCGGATAAAATGAGCGGAGCAACTCCTTTTTCATCGTTATCAAGATATACTATTGCTCCCTGTGGTTCAGTCTCTACATAAACTTGTCCCAGATCATTACTTTTTGCCGGCTTTTCCATTTTGGTCGTCGTAAAGATTTCGCCAGCCGAAGTCACATCTGAGCTTCCAAGTTCCCTATTTACGTATGTCAAGGCGTTTTTATAGATCTTAACTTTTCCTTGCCAAGAAGCTGTGTCTGTGGCGTTACCCTCCGGTATCAATTTAAGGATATATTCGCCTACTTTATATTTTTCCTCAAACGGTGTTTTACCGACTGCAAGATTATTAATAAAGACGCTGGCAACAGGAGAAGAAACAACCTTGATTCTGCCAAAGACATTCTGGTTGTCGAGAATAAAAAAACGAACAACAACAAAAACTCCGAACGCGATCACCAGCAAAGTCAATAAAATGAGCTTTTTACTCATGTTAGTAATTGTATTTAATCTTTTTTGCTAATTCAACCCTAACCATTTATTTTTTTCTCTTGTAGTTTCTAACTCCTTATTACAAATATTACAAAATTTTGACTTGTAACCTGTCGAATGAGCTGGAGCCCACCAGACTTCCATCCATTTTCCCTTCCTATGACCTCGCCAGGAACAAATGAGTGACTGTTTAAGGAAGTTTATAAACTCATCAGTGAAAATTTTCATTATTCAAGGCTGACTTTAAACTTTTTTAAATCTAAAACAAATTTAAAGCCCAATAAAAATTCTATACCAACTAACGCATCTTTGTTAGGAGAGAAAAATATTATTATGGGTTTCTCCTTATTCTTATATTTAACTTTAGTTTCATATATTGGGTATTGTTTAATTGATCCATCAGCGAGCAAAAATCTTTGAAATGATAATGGCTTTCTTGAGAGAAAAAGATTTCTATACTTATTTGGAAGTGATATACCTCCAGAGAATCCTGTATCAAGATAACAATCAATCAAAGTCCATTTGGATAAAAAAACTTTAACCTCGACGTGAGGATTATTTCCTTTGTCTAAATATGGATTCATATAAAAGACCTGCGACTCTTCCTACTTGAGCAAGAAAAAATTGTTTCCTTGGAAATGCTTTTTTAGCTTTATGTAATGCCTCTATTGAAGTTTTTCCAACAAAAAATTTTCCAGTATCTACTTCTATAGTGACATAATAACCCAGATCATATTTTTTTTCCAATTCAGGCTTAATCTTGTAATAAATTTTTTCACCTTTCTTTACGATTTGTTCTCCTTTTTTGCCAATAGATATTGACATATACAAATATCATAGTATAATTAAGGAAAGTTTTCAATCAAAAACCTATGTCAAAAATACTATCCATAACCAAATCTTCTTTGAGGAGAACCTTTGGGGAGGGTAGTATTTTCTTGGCCTAAATACAAAGGTAAATAAACCCAATCCCCCCGAAGCTTTAGCGAAGGGGGAATTTTTTTTGGCCAAAAATATAAATCTCCCCATTAAGAAACCGGGGGATTTTTTTTAAGTTAAAAAATCTATGAAAAAAACTTTAGAAAAAAGTTAAACATTAATAATTATTACTATGTCTAACGAAAAACCAAAGTATTCTGGCGCAGATGCACATATCTTTGTAGAAAAGAGTTATCCAGAAAAAGTTGGAACAACGCTACTAGATCTTTTGCGTGAACATACACGTTTACCCTCAAGAAAAGAAGCTTTTCCCAAAATGACAATTTTCTTTGGACCAGGAAGATCATCTAGTACTGCTTGGGCTCTTTTGGCCGCATCGCATCCAAATTGTATTGGCGCGGCATATCAACCGTTGAAATCTATAGCGAGACATGGACCAAAATATGGAGAAATCTGTGTACCATGTATAGAGAATGGTAGAGGAAATGCGTTAACTGCAGGAGCACCTTTCTGGTTCATGACAAAAGAAGTAGCTGGTCCTTTTCACCCTTGGGAAGATATAAGACCGGGAATAGGAGCAATTGATCCATTTTATCTTTGGACAGAGTTGGGATACCCGCCTGAATTAATAAATGGAGTTGTTATAATCCGCGAACCCAAAGAAGTATTTATTTCAAATTTTAAATTCGAAGGAGGGATTGATCCACGTTTGTTGGCTTCAAATTATCAAGGCGTATTAGATCTGTATAAATATTATAAAGATAAGTTTCCTATCGTACCTTTTGTTTTTGACCTGTGTAATCCTTTTACCTTCGGAGCGAAAACAGTAGTTGCAGCAACAATGAATAAAATTGGCGTTCCCTTTTGTGATTTACAGTTTAATCCTTGTGCGATAGAGAAAAAATTACAACTTTTCGAAGCAGCCGTACCTGATGAATATAAAGATATTGTTGAACCAACTTTAGTAAAAGGTCAATTTGGCTATCCTTTAAATCACAGTAAAATTCCAGAAACTAAAAGAGATCAAATAGAGCCACATCTTGGTTTTATAGAAAAACAATGCGGTCCAATCTACAGATATTTTATTATCGAGTCTAAAAAAGCTTTAGAATTATAAATAAAATAATAATATGACTTTCGCTGTAAATTATTATCAGAAATATTTAGGTTCAGCTAAAATCAACATTAAAAAGGCAGTTGCGGGATCATTAATTAACTGTTTATTAACTTACACTGTAGGTGAAACAGGCATTGATGAAGGAGGTGCTTTAAAGGTTCTTTTTCGAATATCATCAGATATATCAGATGCACAATTTATAAATCCATATAAGGACAATTATGTAAAAATCTTCCCTAATAATAAAAATGTTTCCCTTCAAGGTTATTCAAGATCAAACGGTGCAAAAGGAAAAATTCACGAAAGACCCTGGATTAATGGTTTCCTAATATTTGTATCAGGCAGCTATCTTTCTCCTGGTGAAAAAATATTTATTCAATTTAAAAATTGGAGAGCTCAAACTTTTATTGAAGATACATTTGAATTTAAATTTGTTGTCGATCCCTTTGCAACTGGTAGATATTTTGAATTACCAATCAATCCTACTATTAAAATCCTTTCTGGAAAACCAAATAAACTAGTAATTATAACGCCGACTACTGTTTTTAAAAAAGAATTTTTTAATGTTTTTTTAAAATTAGAAGACGGGTGGGGTAATCCTTGTATAAATGCCAATGGAATTGTAAAAATTACTCCTAATTCAAATTTTAGTCACTTGCCAAAAACTATAGCTTTAAATCAGGGTATATCCGAATTTAAAACAAGCGTAGTTGAAAAAGAACCTGCTTATATAACAGCTACATATAATAATATTTATACACAATCAAATCCACTCATCGTGTTAAAACAAAGCGATTACAAACATTACTGGGCAGACCTGCACGGTCAATCTGAAGAAACTGTCGGAACTAACTCCCTAGAAAATTATTTAACATTTGCAAAAAAATATGGAAAATTAGACATAGCATGCACGCAACCAAACGACTTTGAAGTTTCAGGTAGTATTTGGGAGAAAATTAACACCCTGGCAAAAAAAAATTCTGAAAAAAATAAATTTATTATTTTTCCCGGGTTTGAGTGGTCTGGAAATACTGATAAAGGCGGCGATAGAAATGTAATCTATGAAAAAGAGAATTATCCTATTTACAGATCTTCTCATGCATTATTAACGGATTTTTCTGATGTTAATTCAGATTGCACTACAGTTCAAGATTTATTTAATAATTTAAAATCTAAAAAGGCTTTAACTATTGCACACGTAGGCGGCAGATACTCAAATCTCAACATGCACGACGATTACATCGAAAAAGCAGTTGAGGTTCATTCTAATTGGGGAACCTTTGAATGGTTTCTCTTTGAAGCTTTGGAAAAAAATTATAAAGTAGGTGTAGTTGCCAATAGTGATACTCATAATGGTCGACCAGGCGCAAGTTATCCTGGATTAGAAGAAGTTTTCAATAGTTATGGCGGACTAACCTGTATCCTATCAAAACAACTTGACAGAAAAACCATTTTCAAATCACTTTTAAGTCGACATTTTTATGCCACAACTGGAGCTCGAATTTTTATTAATACTCAATTTTTATATAAGAATAAACTCCTCGGCATAATGGGAGATCAACTAAAAACTGGTGGTATGCCGGATAAAATAATAATTACTTCTGTTGGAACTTCTTTTATCGAAAAAATTGAACTTTTCAATAAGTCTCGATTAATAAAAGTATTTTATACTCCGCTTCAAACTATTAAGAATAAAGATGCCATAAAAATAACTTGGTCAGGAACTATTTTAAATATAGGGAAGAATAGACTTTATCAATGGATTGGGGACATCAATATTGAGGATAATGAAGTAGAAAAAATAGAAAATGTGCAAATTTATGAAAAAAATTCGATTATTGTCAAAAATAATAATATCTCAATTAAAACTCGCACTTCAGGTAATACTCAAGGGTTCATATTAAAATTAAATAAATCCGGAGGAAAATGTAATTTAAACTTTAATCAAAAAAAAATTAAACTTAATATTAATGAAATCACCAATACAGAAAAAACTTTATTTTTTGAATCTTCTTTCAATAAGTTAAGCATAAACAAAACTTTATACGAGGATAAACCGAATTCTCTTTTAATGTCACACATTTTTCAAAAAAAAGATTTAGAAAAAAATAATGCTATTTTTGTTAAAGTTACTCAAAGAGATAGCCACATGGCCTGGACAAGTCCATTTTTTTTCCAACTTAAATAAAACTAATTTGTTATCATATATCCAAATGGTAAAAGATAAGCTTCTTGAAAATTTAAAAACTGCGTTAAAAAAAATTGGCGTTGAAGAAGAAGTTAGCCTTGAACATCCAGCAAATTCTAATTTTGGTGACTACGCAACAAGCATCGCTCTAAAACTGGCGAAAACTCTCAAAAAAAATCCGCTTCAGATTGCCCAGGAAATCAAAAAGAACTTCCCTAAAGATGACTTGGTTGAAAAAGTTGAAGTTATGAAACCTGGATTTATAAACTTCTGGATTAATAGCAATTATTTTCTAGACTTCGCTCGAGAAGTAACAGAGGGAAAGTTTGACATTCCTGAATTTTATTTAGGTAAAAACAAAAAAATAATGATTGAGTTTGCCCACCCAAACACACATAAACTCTTTCATATCGGGCATTTACGAAATATTTCCATAGGAGAATCACTTGTCAGAGTATTTGAAGCGGTTGGCAGTAAAGTAGTCCGGTCTAATTATCAAGGGGACGTCGGACTCCATATCGCGAAATGTATCTGGTTTATTAAATACAAATCGTCTGAAAAAGAATTAAACGAAATAAGAAAAAAATCTCTTCAGGAAAAAATGACTTACTTAGGCAAAGCATATTCAGCCGGACAAGTAGCCTATGATAAAAACGAAAAATTAAAAAAGGAAATCATTGAAATCAACGGAATGATTTACAAACAACGAGGAGACGTTTTAGCCATATATGAAGAAACACGAAAATGGAGTTTTGATTATTTTGATGAAATTTATAAACGCGTTTATACAAAATTTGACAGACTATACCCTGAAAGCGAGTTCGCTCAAAGAGGAATTGAAATATGTAAACTGGCAGAGAAAAAAGGGATTTTAAAACGAAGCGAGGGAGCTTTAGTATTCGTTGGAAAACCTTACGGGCTTGATACAAGGGTCTTTATAAATAGTTTAGGCTACCCAACCTATGAAGGAAAAGAACTTGCCTTAGCTGAAAAAGAATTTTCCGAATTCGGCGAACTTGATAAATGTATTCATGTTGTGACTCCAGAACAAACAAGCTTCTTCAAGGTTACTTTTAAAGTCGAAGAATTACTAAATGAAAAGAAATTTAAGGATATACAGTATCATCTCGCCTACGAGTGGGTTAAATTGAAACAAGGAAAAATGTCATCTCGGACCGGAAACGTCATAGAGGCAGAATGGCTCATCGATAAGGCAAAAGAAATAATAATCCAAAAATTTAAATGCGATGGAAAAACAGCAGAAATTATAGCTATCGCGGCAGTAAAATATTCTTTCCTTAAAAATAACGTTTTTTCTCAGATTTCTTTCGACTTTGACGAATCAATTTCTTTAGAAGGCAACTCTGGCCCCTATCTTCTCTATACCTATGTCCGTACCCAAAGCGTCCTGAAAAAATCTGATAACCATCTCGGTACCACGTGGATCAAAGATGGTATGGCTAATTTTGAAAAAGAAGAAAACGAATTATTAAGAGTGTTTTCTAATTTTCAAGAAGTTGTCTATGAAGCCGCAAAAAATTTCGCTCCCAATCTGATTGCAAATTATCTATACGATCTGGCTCAAAAATATAATCTTTTTTATCAAAAACACAAAATCTTGGAATCTGATAAAAAAACGAGAAATCTTAGATTATTGCTGACAAAAGCGACAGGACAAGTGATTAAAAACGGATTGTATCTGTTGGGGATAAAAACAGTAGAGAAGATGTGAAGTTAAATCTCAAATGTCAAACCTCAAATCTCAAATCCAAATCTAAAATCTTATTAGATTGATTAGTTTTGAGTTTTAAGTTGTGGTTTTGACATTTGAATTTTGAGTTTTGAGATTAATTTATATGGCTTTTTTTATCTGTTCTCAATGCGGTTACGGTTCTGCTTCCTGGCTTGGACGCTGTCCAAACTGTGGAGAGTTTAATACTCTAAAGGAAGCTCCTTCCTACCTTAAGGATGATGAACAAGATAAAGAAGAGACTAAAAAATTGTCTCTAATTCCGTTCAAAAAAATTCAATCCCTCAAAAAAGACAGATTGAAAACCGGGGTGTTTGAGTTTGACAGGGTTTTTGGTGGAGGTATAGTTCCAGGAGAAGTTGTACTTCTTACCGGTGAACCGGGTGTCGGCAAATCCACTCTACTTCTTCAAGTACTCTCAAAACGAAAAACCGTTTATATCTCGGGCGAGGAAGCCGCCGAACAAGTCAAAGAACGGGCAGAAAGATTAAATATTAATTTGGATAATTTTCTTTTTTCAGACGATTTGCAAGTTGAAGGCATCATTGAAGGATTAGAAAAACTACAAGATAAAGTTGAAGTTGTAGTCATAGATTCAATTCAAACAGTTTACTCAAAAAAGGTTGAAGGTCCTCCTGGTAGTATCTCACAGCTTAAAGAATCTGCTGCAAAGTTAATTAATTTAGCCAAAAACATAAAGACCGCTTTGATTATTGTTGGTCATATTACAAAAGGTGGCGAAATTGCCGGACCAAAATCTTTAGAACATCTCGTCGATTGTGTCCTGAACTTTGAGGGAGAAAGAGTATCAAATCTTAGAATTCTACGTGCCAATAAAAACAGGTTCGGCCCAACAGACGAGATAGGTATTTTTGAGATGAAACAAGAAGGACTAGTTGAAGTAACAAACCAGTTGATCTTTCTTGAAAATAAAGAAAAACAAGAGGTTGGAAAGGCTATCGTTGGCATAGTAGAAGGCAAAAGGCCGCTTTTTTTTGAAATACAGACGTTGGCCGTTTCCACATTTCTCCCTGTTCCAAGAAGAGTTGTCAAAGGACTCGATTACAACAAGGTTCTACTGCTTTTAGCGGTTGTCCGTAAATATCTAGGCCATCCTCTCGATAAATTTGATATTTATGTAAACGTGGTAGGAGGCGTACAAATCAAGTCTACTGCTTCAGATTTAGGGTTTATAGCGTCCCTTCTTTCGTCGCTAAAAAATACGCCGCTTATGAAAAAATCTATTTTTGTTGGTGAAGTAGGACTTCTAGGTGAAGTAAGAAAAGTCAACTTTGAAGATAAGATTATTAAAGAAGCAAAAAGATTTGGATTTAGAAGTATTTATTCTTCATCGAATCTTACAAACGTCAGAATATTGAAAGATTTTATCTAATCAGTCCTTTTATAAATTTTTTTAAAAATTGTCTTCTTGCCGTTAGCCCCGACGGCCTCTATTACTAACTCGTTCTGACCTTTATGTAGTGGGAATTGAAATTCGAATATTCCTTCCTTGTTCTGGTAAACCCTTTCTCCAAAAATTGTAATTGCCGCATCTTTCTCCGTCTGTCCCAATATCTTTATCCTATCTTCTTTTTTAAAAACCTCACTCTTTGGGGAAACTATGTTTATCTTAGGAGGAGAAAAATAAAGCTTTAGTTGGTATCCAAAATAGCCGAAGAATATTAAAAATATAAAAATTAACAAAGCCATAACTATTTTTTTAGTTTCCGGAGTAAGATAACGGCTCGCCACTCTGCTTTTAAATTTTACGGTCTCAAGCCTTTCGTAATCGCGTCTAAAAAAGGCCAACGTTCTCCTTGGATCCAATCCCAATATCTTAGAATAGTTCTTAATGATTCCTCCTATGTATACTTTAGACGTAAAAATGCCCCAATTATTCTCCTCTATCGCGCTTAAGAATTTTTGTCTTACTTTGATTTGCTTTTCAACTTCATTGAGATTAATCCCCAATTTTTCTCGCTGTTTTTTTAATATTTCTCCAACTGAAAGCATAAGTGTAATGCTGATTACGGATCTTATCCGGATGATGCGGATATTCGGATATTACAGATGTATTTTTTTATCCGCATATCTGTAGATCCGCATTTCATCTGTGGATCAGTATTACATTTATTCTTTTACTCTCTCAACATACTCTCCGCTCTCCGGATTTACTACTACGATATCTCCCACCTTCACAAATAATGGTACATGGATGACAACTCCTGTTTCTAACTTTGCAGGTTTTTTTGCGCCGGTAACCGTATCACCTTTAATTGCGTCTTCTGTTTCGACAACTTTTAATCTAACACTCATAGGAGGTTTGACGGAAAGGGGTTTTTCTTGATGAAAATATACAAAAAACTTATTTCCTTCCTGTAGAAAATTAGCGGCTTTCCCAACAAGCTGAATCGGTACGGTGAACTGCTGATAAGTTCGCTCATCCATGAAGTGTAAATTTTCTGCATCTTTATAAAGATACTGCATCTCGATGCTTTCAACATCCACGATATCAACTTGCTCGTTGGATTTAAAAGTATAATCGACATTTTTTACCGATAAAAGATTCTTTATCCTCGTTTTCATGAGAGCTGATCCCTTACCGGGTGAATAAAATTCGGCTTTTTGCACCTGCCAAATTTCATTTTGATAGCGAATAAAATCGCCTTTTTTTAAATTTCCTGCATTGACTTTCATTTTACCTCCTTTGTCATTCCGAGCGATGATTTTTGAAGTCGAGGAATCTCTTTAACCGAAGCCTGTAATAGAGATTTCTCCGCTCGCTACGCTCGGTCGAAATGACATTTCTTCCTATTTAACGTTTATTAACTTTAACTTACCAATCGATTGTGCATCAACAAATATCATCGCCAACCTCTCAAACCCTATCCCGGCTCCTGTACAATCAGGTAGGCCATATTGTAACGTCTCAATGAATCCATTGTCAACTGCATGGTTTTTCATGTGAAAACGATCTCTTTTTTCAATCTGATCGTCAAATCTTTTTTTTTGCTCATGCCAATCGTTCAACTCTTCGCAACAACCACCTATTTCTATACCGTCGATGTAAAACTCAACTCGCTTTGCAGTTTTGCGATCTTTGTTAAGTTTCGCAAGCGAAGACATCTCCGCTGGATAATCATAAAGTAAGGTTGGATATCCGTTTTTTCCCAATTTCGGCTCAACCTCTTGAGATAAGATTTGAGAAAAGACATCTTGATAGGAAAAGTTTATAGTTCGAGCTTGTCGATCCCGATTTTTATCGGGATTATCGACGGAGTTTATCCCGAACTTTGATTCGGGACTCGAAGAATAACTGATCGCATATCCTTTCTCTTGTGCTCGTTTTAGAAATAAATTCTCATCGAATAATTCTTCTTTTGAAATTTGGCAAAATTTATCAAACGCTTTTGCTACCGTAAACTTCTCCCACTTCTCAAATGATATTTTTTTTCCTTTATAAATAATATCACTGTCATTTCGACCGAGCGCAGCGAGTGGAGAAATCTCTCTCATGGGCGATTGAATTGGATTCCTCGACTTCGCTCGGAATGATAAACTCGAAGAAATAAACTTCATAATATCCAATATCTCGTCGGCCAATTCCAAGTAAGTAGCTCCAACTTTATAAAACTCCAGCATAGTAAATTCAGGCGAATGAAAACTGGAATTGGGTTCGCTATTTCTAAAAGATTTTCCAAGATAATAACAGTTTCCTACACCAGCTACCAACAGACGCTTAAGAAATAACTCCGGTGAAGGAGTTAAATACAACTTTTCTCGTTTATCAAAGTACCTAAATTCCGTCTCAAAAACTTCAAGATAAGATTCGGGAATTAAAGCTGGAGATAAAACCGGAAGATCAACCTTCAAGTAACCTTTTTTTTGGAAAAATTCATGGGTAGCTTGCTCAACGTTGAGGTAGATTTTATAGTTCTTCAAATTTTCAATCTTTGTTTTGATTATCATTTTAAATACACTATGTCATTCCGTGCTTGACACAGAATCTAATGAACTACCTCGCAGCAGAGCTGCGAGGTATCTAAAATACAATTGTCATTCCCGATCTAATCGGGAATCTATATAATTTTTCTGGATTCCCGCTTTCGCGGGAATGACATGGTCTGCGCTTATAACAATTTCTTCTATAATTCATAATATAAGTCTTTCCATTCAGGATTCTTCTTTTCTATGAGTTTAATTTTCCACTTTCTCTTCCATTTTTTAAGTCTCTTTTCTCTTAAAATTGCATCTTTAACTTGAGTAAAAACTTCATAGTAAACAAGATTATGCACTTTATATTTCTTTGTAAACCCTTCTACTAAATCTTTTTTGTGTTGATAAACTCTTGTTTTTAAATCATTACTGATACCAATGTACAATGTCCCGTTTTTCTTGCTTGCAAGAAAATAAATAAAATAATTTTTATTCATTACTTATTATTACTCACGCACATTTTATTGTCATTCCCACGCAAGTGGGAATCTATATAAATAATATATTTACTGGATTCCTGCTTTCGCAGGAATGACGAAAAGATTTTTTGAATGACAAAAATATTCTCTCACTTTCTCCGCTTCTTGACAAGTACGCTAAGTGCACCATAAGTCAAACTCAGCTTGACAAGAAGAAGAAGAAGTAAAATGGCTCCAAATATGGGAAAACCAGGCACTATTATTGATATCACTGATGCTTCTCATAGAGATCATGTAGGTGAGAAGTATGTAATAATTCATACTCATACATATGAAGCTAGTCTTCTCCACAATCTTTTACTGGGAGAGAGCCGTCCTGACGAAATAATTATTCCAGCAAATTTACTTACTCCTCCAATAGGACTTGTTGTCATTTCCGCCACAATTGAAGCGAGAACGTTTTTTGATCATCCAGAAGCCGAAGGTAAGAGTAGATATGCATTTGGTTTTTATGCACGAATAAAATAATCTTATCAAGATCAATTTAAACTTCCCTCTGAAGCTCCTCCAATAATTTTTTCCCTTTTGCAGAAACTCTGTCGGGGACTTTGAGTCGAAAGACTACATATTGGTCGCCTCTCCTTGAACTATTGGGATATGGGATGCCTTGTCCCCGAAGTCTTAAGGCCGTACCCGACTGTGTGCCTGACCTAACTTTTAGTTTTACTTGTCCATCTATAGTTGGAACTTCAATAACTCCGCCTAGAACTGCCAAAGGATAGGAAATTTCCTTTTCAAAATAAATATCCTGTCCTTCTCTTCGAAAATAAGGATGGGGTCTGACAGACACCTGTATATCAAAGTCAGAAAAACGAATTCTCGTTCCCTCATCTACTCCTGCTGGAATCTTGATTGTTTTTCTATCCCCTTTTATCACCGTATGTTTTTCTACTCCGTGAACCGCTTCATCGAATGTCAACTCCATTTCATAGACTTCCCGCCTTGCTCTTCTTCCGCCTCTTGAAAAAGGAGACTGAAATCCAAAAAACTGTTCAAAAATCTCAAACGGATCAGAAAATCCGCCGAAATCAACCCCTTCAAATGGATTTTCTCCTGAACTTGTATACGTATAAGTAAAAGGTCCTTGCTTATAGCTATATCCTTGGGGGCCGGCTCCTCCAAATCCGCCTTTTTCAAAGGCTTCAGATCCATATTGGTCATACATCTCCTTTTTTTTTTGGTCTGAAAGTACTTCGAAGGCTTTATTGATTTGCTTAAATTTTTCGTTTGCTTCCGGAGATTTGTTCCTGTCGGGATGCCACTTAAGTGCCTGCTTTCTGTACGAAGTTTTTATTTCCGCGTCAGTAGCGTTTTTACTAACACCGAGGACTTCATAATAATCTGACATAAAAATTCATGAAACATGTAACATATAACATGTAACAAAATAAAATTTGAAAATCATTTAAATAAAACGAAAATGAACTACCCCGCAGCAAGCTGCGAGGTATCTGTAAAACTATTGTCATTCCCGATCTAATCGGGAATCTATATAATTTT
>MFZO01000020.1 GCA_001788015.1 Candidatus Roizmanbacteria bacterium RIFCSPHIGHO2_02_FULL_38_11
GTACTTTATTCACTTTTTCTTCGGTAACATTATTTTACCTAGCAACACGGGTTAAAAAAAGACATTATATTTACTAAACAACTTAGAGATTTCCGTTTTACTTTTCACTCTACGTGGGGATTATTTAGCCCAAAAAATATAGATGAAGGAACAGAACTGCTTATTAATAATATCGTCATCAATCCAGAAGATGTTTCATTAGATCTAGGCTGCGGTTACGGCGCAATCGGTTTCACTATCGCAAAATTATCACTTAAAGGTTCTGTTCATTTGATCGATAAGGACTTTGTTGGTATTAAGTATGCAAATAAAAATGCAAAAGTTAATAAGATTAACAACTGTAAAATTTATTTAAGTAATGGATTTAGTCATGTTCCTGATATTGGTTTTGATAACATCGTTTCTAATGTTCCCGCAAAAGTTGGAAAGGAATTCTATTGGATTATGATTAATGATGCAAAAAAATATCTTAAAAAAGATGGAAAACTTTACTTTGTTTTTATTTCAGGATTAAAAGATTTTTTTAAAAGAAATTTTAAAGAGATTTTTGGTAACTATACTTTTATAACAAGTAGCAAAATCTATACTGTAGCGATGGCATTAAAAATATAACGGTGAGTCAATCTAAAGTCGACCGAAGCGGTTGACAAAAGATTGTTGAAAGGGTCTATTAGCTAGATTTTTTGACGGAGATTTGAATTTTGCCATGCCTGCCGGAAGGTAAGTTTTATTTATGACTCCTCTAATTCAATTGATCAATTCCCCCCTTACTCCACGGGTGACAGCGGATGATTCTTTTGAATCCTAACCACAATCCTTTTAGACTTCCATATTTTTCAACTGCTTGATAGGTATATTCCGAGCAGGTAGGAACAAAACGGCACATTTTATCGGTCATAAATAAAGCGCGGAAAATTGGTTTATGAAAAAAAGAAGTATTTTGATAAAAGCGGATAAGGGATAGTATAAATTTCTTCATAGAGTAATTATACTTCGAGCAAGTGAAACGCGTCGAGAAGTTCTCGACAAGCTCGAATAATAAATGCGCTATAATTTGTTTATGAGAATTTCTATCTTAACGCTTTTTCCCAAGATGATTTCTGGATTTTTTGAGGAAAGTATAGTAAAGCGGGCACAAGAAAAAAAATTAGTAGATATTCGCTTAGTAGACATCAGAGAATTTGCAGTTGACGACTATGGTAGCGTTGATGACCGACCATATGGAGGTGGAGTGGGAATGATAATGAGGGTGGATGTGATATATAAAGCAATGCAGCAAGTCAAAAGTCCCCACTTCGCTAAAGCTTCGAGGGGCAAGCAAAAGTTGAAAGTTAAAAAAATTCTTACATCTCCTAAAGGCAAAGTATTCAGTCAGCAATTAGCTATTGATTATTCTAAATTAGATCACTTAATAATTATTGCCGGACACTATGAGGGAGTAGACGAGAGAGTCAGGGATTTTGTGGATGAGGAAGTTTCATTGGGAGATTTTGTCATGACCGGCGGCGAAATTACTGCTTCAGCAATTGTTGATTCAGTGGTTCGTTTAATTCCGGGAGTTCTGAAAAAGGAAGACGCGACTCAAATCGAAAGTTTTTTTACTATTACAATTAATCAATTAATTGGAGTAGTGGGTGAGAATGCAGCCCTTAAAAGATTAAAAAAAAAGGGATTTAGCGAAGTTAAGCTTCTAGAATATTCCCAGTATACAAGACCGGAGGATTTTAAAGGCAAAAAAGTACCCGAAGTTTTACTCTCGGGGAATCATAAAGAGATAGAGAAATGGCGTTTGAAAAAAGCCTTCGAGGAAACGCTTAAAAAACGTCCAGATTTACTATCGTGATATAAATCACATTAGCTGTTGAAAAAGAATTAGGAAAGTGAAATAATAGTTGTATTACAAATTATTAGTCATTCTGAACCCCGATATTCATCGGGATAAACTCCGTGAAGGATCTCTCACGAATGTGAGAAGTCTCAAATAAATTGAGAGATTCCTCGCTGACGCTCGGAATGACTGAAAGGAAATTATGAATTTTACAAAATATTCCCCAAAAACTTTTAGCAATTCTCTCTATTCGATGAAAGGAATTTCTAAAAAAACTATTGAAGAGCATCTAAAACTCTATCAAGGCTACGTAACAAAATACAACGAGATCATGGAGAAGCTTTCTCTGCTCACAGATGATGATTACGCAAAAGCTAATCAAACCTTCTCGACGGTTAGAGAGCTTAAAGTTGAGCTTACTTTTGCCTGGGGTGGCATAGTCAATCACGAGATTTATTTTTTCCACCTTGGAGGCAAAGGAGATGAGCCAACCGGCGACTTAATGAAACAGATAAAAAAGGATTTTGGATCACTTGAGACATATAAAAAAGATGTAAAGGCAACTGGGATTGCTGCACGGGGATGGGTATGGACAGCGTGGAATTTTAGAGAAGGAAGATTATTCAATTATCTTGGTGATGCACAAAATACCTTTCCCGTCTGGGAAGCAAGCCCTATTCTGGCTCTTGATACTTATGAGCACGCGTACTTTATAGATTACGGAGTAAATCGTGGTGGCTACATTGACTCATTTTTCGAAAATCTTGATTGGAACAAAGTAGCGAAAAACTTTGAGGACGTCTTGTCGAAATGCGGCTGTGACTGTGAAGGTTGCGAAGATCATAAATAATATCTTGCTTAATCAGCCTCTTTTTGTTATACATATAGGTTATGATTTTGTTATCTTCTGTTTCAAAGCAATTTAAAAATAAAACTGCAATTGATAATATTTCATTTAAAGCAAAAGAGGGAGAGATAATAGGTTTTTTAGGACCAAACGGTGCAGGAAAAACTACAACAATGCGCCTTATCCTAGGCTATTTAACTCCAACAAAAGGAAAAGTCTCCATCGACAATCTTAATCCTCTCGAAGACAGGATTGAAGTTTTAAAAAAGATAGGCTATCTACCTGAAAATAACCCATTGTATCAAGAGATGAAAGTATCGGAATATCTTCAATTTATTTCTGCGCTGAAAAATACTGACAATTTTCTTGAGACCGCATCACGCATTGGGTTAGACGATGTGTTATCTTCCAAGATTGAAGAATTGTCTCGCGGTTACAAGCAAAGAGTCGGTCTGGCGGCAGCTCTTATCGGTGAACCTTCAATTTTGATTCTCGACGAACCAACGTCTGGACTCGACCCGCTTGAGCAAGAAAAAATTAGAACTTATATAAGAAAATTAGCAAACCCCACTTCGTCAAGACTTCGAGGGGCAAGGGCAAAAACGATCATTTTTTCGACACACATTTTATCTGAAGTTGAAGACGTAGCTAACCGATTGATAATAATCGATAAGGGCAAAATCGTCTTTGACGAAAAAAAACCGAAAGGAAAAGGTGGCGTGGAGAAACTGTTCAAAAAACTTGTTAAATAAAACACGTTAGCACGTTAACGCGTTAACGAGTTTGCGGGTTATAAACAATATGAAATATTTATATAAAAAGGAGCTTAATTATTACCTAAACAATCCCATTGGTTATATAGTGGTAGTATTGTTCGCTGTTTTTGCTAATTTTCTCTTTGTAAAAGACATTTTTGCTATTGGATCGGCGTCAATGAGATCTTTTTTTAGCATACTGCCCTGGCTATTTTTAATCTTTGTGCCGGCCCTGACCATGAGGATTCTTTCCGAGGAAAAACGCGTTAACACGATCGAGATTCTTTTAACGTTGCCGGTATCAGAAATGCAGATTGTTTTAGCAAAACTTTTTGCGCTGTTAACCTTAATCGTTATTGGACTTGCGTTGACGTTGGGGCTGCCTATATCTTTATCTTTTTTGACGCGAATGTATTTACCCGAAATTATTGCCGGGTATCTCGGCAGCATTTTTTTAGCAGCTTTTTGTATAAGTCTATCTACTTTTTTCTCATCGCTGACAAAGAATCAGGTAGTGGCGTTTTTGGCATCCGCTATCAGTCTTTTTTTCCTGCTGGTATTAGGGACAGAGTTCACTGCAAATGTTTTGCCGCGAAGCATCCAGGACTTTTTGGTTTTTTTTAGTCCTGCCAATCATCTGCAAAACTTTATCAAAGGAGTGATTGATTTTCGATCGGTATTTTATTTTGTCAGCTTCACAATGGTGTTTGTGTTTTTAACCGTCGTGGATTTAGAGAAAAGAAATTAAAAACATTTCTGTCATTCCGCACCCCCATTTTCATGAGGGCATGCTTGATGCGGAATCCAGTTTAATAGATTCCCGCTCCCCGCTTTCGCGAGGACAAGTTTCGCGGGAATGACAATGAAATAAATGTTCAAAAATCTAAAAAAAATAAATCTGGTAAAAATCTTCAACCTTAAGGGTAGAGAAAGACAGATGATTTTTGTCATCGCGGTTGTTATTTTTTTGCTGATTAATCTTTTGGTATCCAATCTATCCTTTCGCTTTGATTTTTCCTTCGGCCGGGCATACACGCTGTCTGATTCGACAAAAAAAATTCTCCGCAATCTTGATGATATAGTCAACGTTAAATTTTTTGCCTCATCTGACCTACCAACTAGACTCATTCCTCTCAAAACTGACGTTACGGATTTGCTTTCTGAATATGATAAAGAAGGAAAAGGTAAAATTCGACTCAAGGTACTTGATCCTAAAAAAGATTCAAACGCGGCCGCAGATGCCCGTGAGTCCGGCGTGCCGGAACTTCAATTTTCCCAGCTTGAGCAGGATAAGTATGCTGTAACCGCAGCTTATTTCGGAATAGTTTTATCCTTCGGAGATAAAAAAGAGGTATTGCCTCAAGCGACAGACCTGGAGAGTTTGGAATATAACCTAACCGCTTCAATTTATAAACTGGTGAGAAAAGAATTGACAAAGATAGGAGTCGTTGGGCTTACCGATTCATTTGACCCTAGTCAAGATACGATTGCAAGTTTAAGAAAGATTTTGAGTCAACAATTTGAAGTTGAAAATTTGGATATTTCTTCCCAGTCTGCGACAAAGTCAATAGCTTCTTCCATCAAAACTGTTTTGGTTTTTGACACAAACTCTAAACAATACGAAGATAACGAATTAAAACTTTTAAAAGAGTATTTGACAAAAAAGGGTAAGGCAGTATTTTTTCTAGACGGCATCTGGGTTTCGGACAATCTTACTACATCTCCGGCGAACCATAACCTTTTTTCGCTTCTGCAGGAGTATGGAGTTAAAATTGAAAAAAATCTTGTTTTGTCAGCATCTGCAGAATTAGTCAATTTTGGCGGAGAACAAATCTCGCTTTTAACCCCATATCCTTTCTGGATAAGGGCAGATAACTTTAATAGAAAGATATCCTATGTTTCCAACGTTAATCAATTGACATATCCTTGGGTTTCGTCTCTAAGTCTGGAAAAAAAGAAAGATGTAGAAACACAAGCTTTTGTAAAAACAAGCAATCGATCATGGGAACAAAAAGACAATATTGTGTTAAATCCTCAAGAAATTCCATCTCCGCAGGACAAGGAACTTAAGGAATTTATTGTTGCGGCAGAAGCTTCGAAAAAAACTGGTGGACAGATAGTTGTTATTCCTTCATCGCGGTTTGTGTTGGAGCGATATTTGTCACAAGGGTCGGAAAATTTGGAGTTAGTATTAAATATGGTAAATAATTTAGCATCCGGTGGAGTTTTGTCTGGAGTCAGATCAAGAGCAGTTTCTTTTTATCCATTACCCGATCTAGCTGAAGGTCAAAAAGATATTTTTAAGTATCTTAACATTCTTCTTCTGCCGGCTTTATTTAGTCTTTGGGGGGCGATTCGATTGTTGAAAAGAAGATAGATATTTTTTAAACACTTCTTTTAGTCCTGAAAAAGCGAGTTTATCAACAGGGATATTATTTTTGCTAAAAAATTTAATTTCGTTGATGTCGTCGTTGGCTGAAAGATTTTTTTTACCGACGACTTTGCCTAAAAATACAAAACACAGAGTATGATAGTCGATACCTTTGAAGAGATAACGGTCTGCAGTCGAGGTAAAATATTTTATATCGGTGATATCTGTCCCAAGCTCCTCTTTGATTTCCCTTCGCAGAGATTCTTCCATTGTTTCTCCGAAATCGACAAATCCTCCGGGAATATCCCAATAGCCTTTTTTTGGCGGATATTTCCTTTTAACAAGGAGAACTTCGCCTTTTTCATTCTCTAGAATTAGACCATTGGTAGGTGAAGGACTGAGGTAAAAATAGAAACCGCAAGATGCGCAATCGATTAACCTGCCTGCCGCCAAGGCAGGACGATTGTACGCTTTGATGTTGGCTTTGCAGTTAGGGCAATACTTAAACTTATTTATCATCTAAATATTATATAATGTTATAAATTAGATATTGTGTTTTACATGAAAATAGTTAGAACTCGCATTGCTCCGACTCCATCAGGGAAACTTCATATAGGCACAGCTCATACTGCATTATTTAATTACCTATTTGCCAAGCATTCCGGTGGAAAATTTATTTTGCGAATTGATGATACAGATCCTAATAGGTATAAAAAAGAATTCGAAGACGATATTCTTCAATCGCTTAAATGGTTGGGTCTGGATTGGGATGAGGGTCCGGATGTAGGCGGTTCATATACACCTTATCGTCAAAGTCAAAGAATGAGTCATTATTGGCCATATTTAGAAAAGTTGCTTAAAGAGGGTAAAGCCTATAATTGTTATTGTTCACAAACTGAATTAGAGGAAGAAAGAAAAAAAATGCAAGAAGAAAAAAAAGCACCAAAATATTCTGGTAAATGTAGAAATTTAACGCAAAAACAGATTGATGAATTTAAAATGGAAGCAAGGAAGCCAACCGTAAGGTTAAAGGTTAAGGGTCAAGAAGTATCATTTGTTGATCCGGCCCGCGGGAAAGTTACCGTTGACGCTGGAAACTTCGGGGATTTTATCATCGCAAGAAGCGATAAAAGCGCTTTGCTTATCGTGGCTTCAACTATCGATGATATTGAAATGAAAATAACCCACACCATCAGGGGAGAAGATTATATCAATTTTGTTCCCCGTCAGATATTACTTTTTGAAGCTCTTGGAGTCA
>MFZO01000021.1:0-22666 GCA_001788015.1 Candidatus Roizmanbacteria bacterium RIFCSPHIGHO2_02_FULL_38_11
AAACTATTAATCTTGCAATAGTAACATTCGTAAACCTAGCAGCGTACTTTATTCACTTTTTCTTCGGTAACATTATTTTACCTAGCAACACGAGAAGACAAATAAGATTCCAATATTCTTTTTGACAAAACTACGTGATCACTGGGTTTTGTCAAAACGGTGAAAAAAATTTTCCAAGCCTACTTTTAAACTCGTCTTTGCTTTCCAACTAAAAACCTTCTGAATTTTTTTTGGGTTCCCGTACCAAACTTTAAGATCCCAATCACGATTTTTCATTGTTCCAAATCTTGGCTCTTCTTTAATCTTAAATATTTTTTTTGTTAAATAGGCAAGTTCTTTAATTGTTGTTCTTTTCCCCGTGCAGACGTTAAATACCTCACCATATAATCTATCTGTCATTCTGAACGATGATTTTTGAAGTGAAGAATCTCTCAACTTGTTTGAGAATCTTGCATTCGCAAGAGATCCTTCGCTTTGCTCAGGATGACAAAGACTAACAGAAACTAGCACCATCGCTTCAATTACATCATCAACGTAAACAAAATCCCTTGAAATATTCGGATCAACAAACTTTGGAAGTCTGTTTCTCCTTGCTTCCTTGATCAGAGTCGGAATTAATCGACTAGGCTCCTCCCACTGTCCATAAACTGAATATAGGCGGAGGTGAACGACAGGCAATCTCTCTCTTTCTCCGTAGTACTTTACCATATATGAGACGGCTGTTTTCGAGACGGCATAATGGCTATTTGGGATTAGTTCGTCCTCTTCTGACGGTCCGGAACAATTAAGGCCGTACTCCGACTGCGACCCCGCATGAATGTAGGCTGAAAATCCGTATTTTTTAAGTTCCTCTATCAAAATATAGGTAGAATTAAAATTCGTTTGGTAAATCCTGTTAATATCCCGTTGGGTAGAGTAGGCTCCGTAAGCTGCGAGATTAAAGATTGTTTTTGGCTTAATGCGGGAAATAACGGCTTTAATCTCTCCCCCATCGAGCAAATCACATTTAACGACGTTTTGCGGGGGAGTGGCTAATTTCTCCAATCTCCAATTTTTTTTAGGGTCAGAAAATAATCCAAAAACGTCTTTTCTGTAGCCTAAAATCTTTTGTAGCAAATTGAACCCTAAAAAGCCTCCAGCGCCAAAAATCGCAATTGGTCCGTAAAGTTTTTTAATTTTTGATTTCCAAGCATTCATTGTTATAACAGTCTAAATTACTTCTCCTCTACTTTAAAAAATCACGATAGGGAAGTGGTTTAAATCAGACTCTCAATTGTTTTTGCAATAGTTTCTTTATCCAAACCACTCTCTCTTAGATAAAAATCCCTGGAGCCGTAGCGGTGAGATATGTAACCTTTAGCATAAAGGTGGATAAAGTGTTTGAAAGATATTTTATTCTCTAAAAGCACTTGATTGAAATGATGTCCCAAACCTCCTGTCTGAACATGTTCCTCAACGACGCAGACCATCCTCGTTTTTTTAATTGAGTCAAAAAGCTCTTTTGGAATAAGGAGAGGAAATTCTGAAACCAGCCAAAGATCGACCATATTTTTCTTAAGATGTAGTATCGCTGGAAGGACTCGGTTGATTATTGACCCAAAGACAACGACAGTTAACTTCTCGCCGTGAGTGATTCTTCGAACCGCAGCATAGGACGAAATCGGGATATCGTTTTTTTCGGCTTTGGTTAAGCGTAAGTACGCCGGGCTCTTATCTTTGTAAATTTTATTGATAATATTCTCTAAATCTTCGACAAATCCAGGTGTATAAATCTTTAGATGCGGCAAAGACATCATAATCGCAACATCGTTTAAAACATGATGGGTAGGCCCCGCTATACCATAGTCATATCCTCCTCCTAGACCTACGATCTTTACATTATAGCCAGGGAGACAAATATCATTTCGTATTTCCTCCAATACTTTGATCGTCACAAATGGTGCAATGCTATAGATCCAGGGCTTTAAACCGGCGTAAGCCATTCCAGATGCGGCAGTAACCATATTATGCTCTGCGACTCCTGCATTGATGAATCTTTCTCCCAAATTGTCCCGTAACTTTTCAAATGCGTGAAATCCAAGATCTCCAGTCAAAAAGACTGTCTTGTCATCCTTTCTTGCAATTTTTTCGATAACCTCGGCAAATTTATACCTCATAGGTTTTGAGTGTCTTTTAACGCTTGCTTATAAATCTGTTCTTCCATGGCTGTGTAATTGGACTCTATTTTTCCCTCGAGGGCTTTAATTCCTTTTCCCCGAATAGTATTACAAATGATCATATTTGGTTTTTTGTTTTTAAATTTTTTTACTTTAGAAAATGCTTCCTCCAAATCTTTTAGACTATGCCCTTCACAGCTGACGACATTAAAACCAAAAGCTCGCCATTTAGCCGAAGCCCCGCCATCACCTAGTACATCTTTTGTTCTCCCAAATGCCTGTAATCTATTCCTATCAATAAGCGTAATCAAATTATGGAGTCTATGACTGCCGGCAAACTGGGCCGCCTCCCAGACCGCGCCCTCATTACATTCACCGTCAGACATTAGACAAAAAACTCGTGGCAATGCTCCACGTATCACCGCTTCGGTGATATTTGTGGCCTGGAGAAGTTTATAAGCCTTCGCCAATCCTACGGCAAAAGATAAACCGTGACCAAGACTTCCTGTCGCCAAAGGAATGTCCTTAGGCAGTGTTCCGGGCGTATGAATGCCGAATTGTGTTCCTTCTTCAAAATAGGTTTTTTCTAATTCTCTATCAGAAATTTTTCCTAAATAATTTAGGACGACATATAAGGCTAAAGATGCATGCCCTTTGGATAAAATAAATTTATCTTGCGGTTTCATCTCAAAAATAAGCGTCTGAATTAGGATATCGATACAAGACATGCAAGATCCGATGTGTGGATGAGCCGTAGGAGTCTTCGAGGCAAGCCTTATAATTCTTTCTCGAAGTTTTACTCTTAATCTTCCCTTTAATGAATCTTTCATTAGTTAAAGTCAAAATATAAAAGGTAAAAGGCAAAAATACAAGTTAAAATTCAAAAGTTTTTTACTTTTGAGTTGTGATTTTGAGTTTTGTCCCGCCGTTGGCGAGATGACTTTTGAGTTAGTTGTCAATAGTATACAATATCACCAAATGATTCAACAAACGTGTGCAATTTGTGGGAGAAATAACTACACGGTTCTATATCCTGAAAACTTCGACGTCAATAAAATTAATTCCCGCATATTTTCTGCACGACGTCTTCCCGACCGTATACACTACCAAATAGTAAAGTGTAAGAACTGCGACCTAGTCTACTCTACGCCGATTCTCGAGTACGACAAAATAGAAAAGTTATATAAAAAAAGTTTCACCACCTATGATGAATACCTGGAAAATTTAAAGGAAACCTATGGATATTATCTTCGACAATTAAAAAAATATAATAATTTTTTAGGTGGCAGTCGAGGAAAGGCTTCCGCAAACGCGCAGAATTTTTCCAGCCCGCCGCTGGTTCGAGCATTTGCGGAAAGGAATCGACTGACAGAATCTAAAAAATTAAGATTACTCGAAATTGGTTGCGGCAATGGATTTTTTTTGGAAGAAGCAGCTACACTTGGATATGAAGTCTATGGTGTTGAACCAGGAAAAAAATCTGTCGAAAAAGCCAAACCAGAAATCAAAAAAAATATCATCATTGATATTTTTAAACCCGGTCAATTCAAGAAAAACTTTTTCGATGTCGTCTGTTGTTTTCAGACCTTCGATCACATACCCAATCCCAACGAAACACTAGCTGAAAGTTATAAAATCCTCAAGAAAGACGGCTTGATGTTATTTTTTAACCATGATGTAGGCGCTTGGCAGAATAAACTAATGGGAGAAAAAAGCCCAATTATCGATATCGAACATACCTATCTTTTTGACAAACAAACCATGAGAAAAATTTTCGAAAAACATAACTTCAAAGTAATAGAAGTTCAGAGTTCCTTCAACGTCCACCACCTCTCCTACTGGCTCCAGCTCTTTCCTCTGCCCGACTTCTTGAAACTGCCTTTAATCAATTTTCTTAACTTCATCAAACTCGGGAAGATTAAAATAAAAATGTATCCTGGAAATTTAGTTATTTTTGCGCAAAAATAACTGTTATAATAAACAGATATGAATAGATTAGTTTCCTTAGCAAAATTGACTAAAACAAAAAAAACATTTCCACTTAGCTCTCGGATTTCCGTGATTGTAAATAGTAAAAGAACTCCATTGGGTTTTGTTTTTGGTAGGGATTCATTTATAGCTTTTTTGGAAAAGATTGATGAGGAGTTTGAAGCAAAAGTTAAAGATCCAAAACAGGCCTACAATAACCTAGCCGGCAGACTCATCGACCTTATTGAGGAAAAACTTCCGGTAAACCCGAAGTTTATTATCAAGATGCGAAAATCACTGCAAGAAACAAAAAAAAACGGTTGGATTCCTCTTGATGAAATTTCAGAATTATTAAATGTTTGATGTAAAATTTACTCCGTCTGGGAAAAGAGATATCGAGAAACTTTCAAAAGATATTCAGCTTAGAATAGTCAAAAAGATAAAATTCTTTGCCTCTCAAAAACAACCTCTAAATTTCGCCAAGCCCTTGGTCAACCTTCCACCATCAACTCACAGATTTCGCGTCGGGAATTACCGAATTGCTTTTTATCTAGCAGGAGAAACTATCTACATCGAGAAAATCGGACATAGAAAAGAAGTTTATTTATAAATACCTATTTTCAAATTTCTTAATATTACTAATTCGGTAAATTAAAAAATCATAATCTATCCGGAAAGTTTGCTTATTTTTATGCAAAAATAACTGTTATGAAAAACCAACTTTTTAGAATCAATATCGCTCTCAAACCCCCACAAAATGTTAAAAACTACATAGTGTCTTTAAGTAGTAAATTAAGCAGCATGGGAAAAGCCTATTTTATTCTTGATGGAAAAAAATATTCTCCTCATATCACGATGTTTGCGCCTGTAATCTCAACAGATCTTACCGATAAAATCAAAGAAAGCTTAAAAAAAATCACCTCAAATATCGCTCCAATTCACTGTAAGTTCGTAAGAATGGAATCGCATCAGGGTTATATTGGAGCTAAAATCGCACTTACATCTCAAATGCTGCTTCTCAAAAACAATATAGTTGCGTCTGTGAATCCTTTTATTATTATGGAACCTCCACTACCCTATAAAGATGCACAAGATTATCAGATGAAATTCAGTAATCAAAGTTTAGAGTCGATAAGAAGATATGGGTCGGTCGCAATGAGAAATTACACTCCACACATCACCATATCCAGATTGGAAGATGAAAAAGAAGCAAAAAAAATAGCTCAAAAAATTATTTTTAAAATTGATAACTTTATTGTAAGCTCGGTTGGATTGTATCAAATGGAAACTAGCGGCACGTGCGTTAAATTGATTAAGGAGTTTTTTCTCGGATGATCTAATCGAAAAACTGCAGACGGCAAAATAAAAAACTGTTAAAATTTCTTCATGAAACGCCATCTCCTTCTTGTATGCTTCTCTATTCTTCTTTTAACATTAATCTTTGCAACCTACAAAGACTACGGAGTGCCGTGGGATGAGAAGGTATTTTTTAATACAGGAAAATATTATGTAGTAAAACTTTTTAACTTTCTAAATATTTCGACTAATCTTTCAACCGGTGGATTTGAACCAACTTTCTACCACTTAAAAGGCCACGGAGTTTTTATGGACGTGCTGACTGTCTTTGCCGGACTACCGTTTAGTAATTTTAATTTCGAGACACTTCATCTTATCCGCGCTTTATATGCAATCCCAATTTTTTTATTGCTGTACTGGATTGTCTCAAAACTATTATCTAAAGTCTACGGTCTAATATCTATCGTATTTCTCCTCCTATTTCCTCGTTTTTATCCTGAGATCTTCTACAACGCCGTAGACATACCAACTACTTTACTTTTTACAATCTTCCTCGCTTATTTCATCTATTATGCACAGACTAAACAAACAATTTTAAAATCCATTCTTTTTGGTTTTATTCTTGGAATTACAATCAACCAAAGGTTGCTTCTGCTTTATCTTCCGATACTAAATTTTATTTTTCTTGGCATTCCTGTCATGCTGAACTCGTTTCAGCATCTGAATTCAAAAGCCAGATCCCGAAACAAGTTCGGGATGACAAATTGGAAAAGTTTTTTATTAAACCAATTTGTCATTTTTAACTTTTCACTTTTAACCATGCATTTAACTCATCCCTATCTTCTCTCCCATCCCATCACAGGTTTAATCGACATTCTCAAAAGCGCAAAACAATATCCCTGGAATGCCGCAGTCTTGTTTGACGGACAATCCTATCAGGCGGGAGTAAATCCTCTTCCCTGGTATTACCTTCCCAAAACAATGTTGATCACTATTCCGCTGATAATTTTATTTCTTTTTCTCATAGGAAACATCCGCATATTATTTCCAATTATTAAAAATCAGATTGTCAGAAAAACATCTCTAACTCCCGAGGTTAGAGGTATTGATGTTACGCTCTATTCTTATATTTTATTAATTTTTTTTACTCCATTAGTCTTAACTTTTCTTCTGAAACCCACACTCTATGACTCCTGGAGACAATTTTTATTCCTCACAATCCCAATGATTATTATTGCTATGTATGGATTAGATTGGATTTGGTCACTTCGTCATTCTGGTAAGCGACTGGAAGGAGCGCATCCAGAATCGTTGTTTAAAAAACTACGATTCTGGACAAGCCGGAATGACAAAATGATGCTTATTTGGAAATTGGTGATTGGAATTTGGATATTTATTAACTTAGGATTCACTGCGGTCACAATGATTAATCTGCACCCATTAGAATATCTCTACTACAACTCTCTAGTCGGCGGCCTAAAAGGTGCTTTTGGAAAATATGAAACCGACTACTGGGGACTAAGTTACAAAGAAGCAGTCTTATGGTTTAACAAAAAGGTAAACGATCCGAAAAAACAATATCAAATCTTTGCCGAAGGCGATCCTTTATCTTCCTCTTACTATTTTAAACCAAATACGAAACTAACTCTAAATGTGAACGAAGCAGACTATATATTTACTTTCACCCGCTGGAATTTCCACCTGCGCCATCCGGGAAAGACAATTTATACGGTTGAAAGAGAAGGTGTTCCTTTGATTTTTGTAAAAAAAACTTTAATCTCCTTTTGAATTGAATTATCGACTTCTGGTTGATAAAATGAGAGTCTAATTCTTAATTCTAGATTCTGAATTTTAAGGGCCCATAGCTCAACCGGCAGAGCAGCAGCCTTTTAAGCTGTTTGTTGAGAGTTCGAGTCTCTCTGGGCTCACAAAAAAACCAAAAAAGAAAGCTGCAACAATCTATCCCACCCCAGAGGTGGGTTTTAATTATAAAACTTTAGGTGTAAAGTATGAGGATCTTATAAAAAATCTAGCAGATGGTGAAATGTGACCCACATGTGCTTTATCTTTTTTCATTCCCTCACCACCTTCTCCTAAATTTTCGTTTAATGATCCGAAGTACACAGTTATAATCGATGCCCCTTCTAAAATAGCAATGGCCCGTTGTAAAGACAGATCATCTCCTGTATCTATTCCATAAAATCTCGACAAACTAAGAGTCATCGGTTCGAAAGCATCTTGTGAAAGAAGATCATCAGGATTGACCTGAACGCCTCTACTATTTGAAAGGGTAAGCCCTACGTCTCCTTCTCTAACCTGCATAAGATTTAGAGATCCAATTCCAGCAGCTACCATAATGACACCAATCAGTGGATCAATCTCATCAAGACCTCTCTCACCTGCTCCTCTACCTTCTCCTACATGGCGAGTTACTTGCGCTATTCGTAATTCTTTTAAGCTTCTTCCATCAGGAGTTCTTGCACCCTCAAGAGTTGTTAAAGCATGAACAGCAAGTTCTATAAGATTCTGTTCTCTATCAGATTCTAGTCGAACATCAAAGAGTTTAGCCGCCCGCCTTAAACCAAGTCCAATACTGGTTTTCAGCACTTCAATCTGTTGATCGCGTTCTCCATTAGACATTTTAATTGCTATTATAATCTGAAGATCTCATAAATTAACAGTCAATTAAAGTCAACGAATCTAAGCCTCCAGTAGAAATCCCGCCTTCTTTTTGGTGGCTATGCGGTAGATACCGGTATAGAGTGAAAGTCTGCTTCGAAGCCGCGACATAGTCTTATCTATCGCCCAGTCCGAGTACTTTTCCTCGGCATCCTTTCCCCAAATAATATCGGCAATCGTCTCTCGTTTTACCACCTTACCCTCACTCTCTAGTAACTTTAGCACTATCTTATTTTCTATCTCTGAAAACTTTTGGGAAAGATTGATGGAGCCAAGGTGAATAGTCTCATCAGAAGGATTTAAACTCATCTCCCCTGCCGATTCTTTCTGAATAATGATCTGTTCGATAATCCTGGGAATTGTGTGCTTGCTATCCCAAAAATTTGCATATTCCAAATCCTTGGCTTCAGCTTCTAAACTTCTTGGAATTCTCCCCTTTGCCAACATAATCTCAATTACCTCTTTCTCGTCTTTGCTAAAAAGTTCCCACTCGATGCGGGCCTTAAGAAGCAAATTCGGGTCATATAAAACCTGATTGACTGGTTTACCCTGGCGAAGAGTCCTCAAGGCTTCCTTGATTAACCAAGTGTCGTAACCGCAAATTTCGTAAATTCTTTTACGATCATTCTTAGTCAAATTCATCTTCCAAAGTTTAAGATAATAATTAATAAAGTGATCGCATTCTTTTTTTATGGGAAGTGGTACATTAACAATGCTCTGCATAAGTACAGCCGGAAGAACTCCCCCATCTAAAGGCGTACGAATTTCAGTGTTGACGTGAGTATGAATTTTATCCAGGTTAGCTTCGACAATTTTTGCCCAGGCGCTGTAAAATTCCCTCTCGTTCGCGAGCGGCTTATTCCCAACTTCAATCACAAAAAGAACCTGCAGACCTTTTTCATTAGTTCTTTTGCATATATTAATGATGTCTCCAATCGTAAAAACTAATGGTCGCGACTTATTAAAATCACTCTTTTCCGGTTTTAAGTCAAGTTTGCTTTTACTTATAATCTTCATCAGTCTCGCCTTAACATAAAGAAAAAAGTGATCCAGCTGCTGGATGGCAAAATCAGATGCATCAATCCTGACAATGATAAATTTTTTAAAGTCCTCCCCAAAGCCGGACTCAAGGTATCTTTCCTCCAAAAAAATCTGCTGCAGGCGTACGCTTCTTCCGTGGCCTGGGAAGAAACGGCAGAAAACCGACTCTCCCCTTCTCAAAGGTTCAAAGATCAGCTTAGAAACCTCAATTATGTATTCATCGGAAAAAGCCGTGTTGATTATCATAGCCGATAACTGATATTCTAGTCCAAATTATATCTTATTTTGTCAGGATTATATAGAAACTGTCAGGTGAAGTCAAGCAAACTAATTAGCTCTGTCTTATACTATGAATTAAATTTCTGAAAGTTGTTCGGAATTAAAAGTAAAATTTTTATTTAAACTCTATGATAGATTTAGAAAGGTTTCGTAAATATTTGGAAAAAAATAAGAGAAGGGTTACTACAGGTTTTTTTGTAGCTATTGGATTGCTCGGCATTTTTGTCGATCAAAGTACGCAGGCAGTGCGTGCAGATATAAGCCCTATACAACCACCGGGCTCCCCAGCCTTTGAAACGGCCAAAAAGAACACGCCTACGCCTACACCGTCACCTACTGCGTCGTTGACATCGACTCCGACACTTCCACCTTTCCCCACACGCACAGGGACGCCCACTCCCCCAACGCCTCCCGTTCCTTTCACAGAGACACCTCGTTCAACGCCAATTGTCACACCAATAGGAACAATAATATGGTACGATTATTTGCCTTTTTTACAAAGGTCAGAAACGACACCTACGCCACAGTCGACACCCGGGACCCCCACACCACCGACTCCACCAGCAGAAAAATCGCCAACGCCGCCAACGCCGCCAGCAACTCCTACATCAACTCCTCCTACATTACCGCCAACATACACGTCAACTCCAGCAACACCAAGATCAACCCCAACCAACACGCTGGTTCCACCGGAAACAGACACACCTACGCCTACTAATACACTTGTCCCACCATAAAAAACACTATTCTGCTGAATGGTGAAATAAGGCTGGATTAATCTTTGCTAAGATATAGGGCTTATAATTATTGGGGTATTACTCATAACCAATTTTTTGTAAACTCGATAATCTTCTATTTAAAGAGCATTATCAATATCATCTATTTTGAAAATAAGGGTATAATATCGGATGGCTAAAGAATCAACACCTATTCGTAAATCATCCGAGCATCGATTATCTCTCGCTCAAGAACGGTTCAAGAATTTAGCTCGTTTTATTACTACCAAAGCAGTGCCCGCTATTGCTGCAGCAGCTCTCGCTCTATCGCTACAAGGCGAAGGAACTGCCGCTTCACCCACACCGCAGTCGCCCGAAGGCAAACGATTGACAATGGACTTTTTTACGCCAGACGATCATCAAAACCAGTTTTATTATGCTGATGGTCCTTTAGTAAATCCGACCGATGGCTTGAGTGAATTTATGGTTGGGCGTTACGCTGTTGAATTAATTCTTCCGGAAAGTACAGGCGAAGTAGATCCCAATCAGGAAAACTGGACTGCAACCCAAATCCAAAATGTGTATGAAGAAACAAACACTGGCTTTAATTGGTGGCCTAAATTTGAGCCAAGAGCCAATTTATCATTTGTTATCGAATCTCCAAAGGTCGTACACACCAAATACGAACCGATAAATCATCCAGCTTTTTCAGCAGCAGAAGATATATGGTTAAACGACATACTGACAAACATGGGCCATACAGAAAATATACCCCTTAATCAAAAAATAATCGATGAGGCGACAGCGCTCCGGGATCGAAACGGCGCCGACCAGGCAATATTAGTCGTTGTCGTAAATAGCGAAATTGATCCAGACGGTTCATTCACTAATTTTATCTCCGGACACACATGGTATCACAAATCCCTCATAGTAATGACAACCGACAACGATGGATTTGGACTTGAGAACTTGGATGAGGTAACGGCTCACGAGGCGGGTCATGCCTTAGGAGGAGCACCCGACCAAGGAAAAGATCATCTCTGTGAAAAACTTTCTCCCAGTTACACTAAAGATAAAAATGGAAATAGCGAACTGCCTCCTGGATGCGAGACTGACCTGCCAAGTATCATGCGGTCGGATGTCGAAGGGGCGTATCGCGGGAATCACCTCGATCCCTTTGCCAGAGTCCACATCGGCTGGGGTGACAAAAAAGCTGACGGAATCAACGCTGACGGAATCCTTGACTCTGCCGGGACATACCAATATTCATATACTACTACACAAACAGCCAATGATACTACCTTTACTGGTACCATCACCAATACTGCTTGGCCACCGCCAGCCGGCTGGACTGATCCAGTGAATTTTAACTTTATCTCTGCTGTAACAGCGTCTGAAATATTCACCGGACAAGAATTTCAAGTTCAGGCAGTCGACGGCGCTTTTGATAGCCAGAGAGAAGATTTTAACGTTACTGTCAGCGGAAATGCCAAGTTAGTGAAACTTTGCTTCATGGGCCACTTCGGAGGAACTCGATGTGAAATTATTTTAGATAAAGCTCGTCACCAATACCTTCCTGTCATTCGTAAATAATATACTTTAATAACTCTCTTGGTAGAATAACGGTAACTTCTTGCCGTAAGTCTTCCCTGGGTAATTCATTCTCTAAAACTTTCGATGAACGGCTTAATAGAAAAGTATTTCTTGTCTTTCAGGAATACTCATAGAAACTGCCGACTTATTAAATAACGTGAATTACGAAATTAACTTAGACGTCATTGCGAGGAGCCCCGATATTCATCGGGATAAACTCCGCGACGTGGCAATCTCTTTTATCGTTTTGAGATTGCGGAGTTTATCCCGAGCTGTTTTTGAGATTGCTTCACCTCCGAATCGGAGGTTCGCAATGACAGCGAGGGACCCCTCACTCGCAATGACAGAAAGAGCTAAATGGCACAAAGTGCAGGTGGGTCAGATATTTTTCCCCTTGACTTTGTCTATACATTGTATATACTTTAATTACTATGAATACAACAGTAATTAATATCAGAACCGATGCAAAATTAAAATCTTCCGCTCAAAAGGTTGCGGAAAATCTCGGTTTGTCTTTAAGTGCACTAATCAACGGATTTTTGAAACATCTAATTAAAACGAAAAAAATCACTTTCTCAGTAAAAGAAGAGCCCAGCGACTATCTAATTAAATCTATTAAAGAAGCAGAAGAAGATTGGAAAAAGGGAAACTATTATTCTTTCAAAAATCCAAAGGATGCCTTGAAGTTTTTAGATAAAATCAATAAAAAAAAATAGCATGGAGATAGACTATGCGCCAAGATTTATAAAAAAGCTTAGAAAAACTCCGAAAAAAATAACAGTCGCTTTTCGAGAACGTCTGGAAATATTTATAAAAAATAAGTACTCTCCGATACTTAATAACCATCAATTAACTGGACAATATTCAGGCCTTAGAAGTATAAATATTACTGGTGACTGGCGGGCAATCTATAAAGAAATAGATAAAAATACTATATATTTTGTTGAATTAGGAACTCATAGCGAGCTTTATAAATAAATGAAAAACTCAAAAATCTCCGCCGTCTGTTTTGACATGTGGGGGACGCTCACAGAAGGCGGCGGACAAAAACAGTGGGATGATCTTCAGGAAATCTTAGGTGCAACTCATGTCGATAAAAAAACCTTTCTTAAAATGGGTGAAGAAAGCTTACTTATGCATCCTTGGCCGCTTAAGGATGGAATAAAAAATCTTGCTAAAAAATTAAAAATAAAAATTAGCGAAAATGTTGTTGAAAAAGCCTATAAAAACTGGTGGGGATATGTACAAAATTCAAAACCCTATCCAGAAGTTATTGATGTTCTCGATAAACTCGAACAGTATAAGATACGAAAGTTTATCATCTCCAACACCGACGTTGAGGCATTTCAATTTAAAATAAAAACTTTGGGTTGGGAGAAGTATTTTGAAAAATTCTTTCTCTCGGCCGAAATAGGAGTCCTCAAACCGCATGTTAAAATCTTTAAGACGGTTCAGAAATATCTTTCTATTCCACAGCGCCAAACTATAATGATCGACGACTCGCTTTACCACGGTGTCCTCCCTGCTCGTCAATTTGGCTGGCAAGCTTTATGGGTTGCAAGAGGAAAGAAAGAAAAAGATGAAGGGAGATTAGAAAATTTAAGCGGTATAATAGAGAAATTAAGAAAATGATAAATCTTTCGATTATTATCCCTTCTCATAACAGTCAAAACACAATCCACACTCCTCTACTTTCTCTCAACAACTCTGAATTCAGAAGCTTCAAAAATATTGAGGTTATTATTGTTGATGACAAATCAAAAGACAGAACTCTAAAAAAAATAAAAGAAATTCTATCTGTTCTAAAATACAAAGTGACAGTTTATCCCTTGCGAAAGAATATTGGCCCGGCTAAAGCTCGAAATTACGGCGTCAAAAAAGCCAAAGGAGAATACATTCTTTTTTTAGATTCTGACGTTGAATTAGCCAAATCCACCCTGCGCTACGCTTTTCAGTTTGCTAAAGAAAAACAAGTCAAGGCCTTTACCGGAATCTGGCATTACCGGCAAAAAAGCGGTAAATTTTTTCCTAATTTCAAGGCTATGCGCGATTGGGTCTACTGGTTCATCGAGCGGGAAAAATATGCGCGCTATTACCTCTTTTCTACCCGCATAGCTGGGATCGAAAAAAAACTTTTTCATAAGATTGGCGGTTTTGCTGAAAGTTTTCCCGAACCGACGGTTGAAGATATCGAGTTTACCTATCGTATCGAGAAACATACCAAGATTCGCTTCTCTCCGGAGCTTATGGTCTATCACGAATTTGAAGATTTCTGGCCTATCGCAGTCAAATACTTTAAAAGAAGCAGTGAATGGATACTGCTTTATCAAAAACGCTTGCGCTTTGACCCTGTCGCCACCTCGAAAAGGGAAGCCTTCAAAGCAGCCTTAGCGGCAATACTGGTGACTTCAATTGTCCTAGGCTTTACCCACTGGATATTTTTTTATATTTCCCTACTTGTCTTATTACAATTCACTAACCTTGAATGGTATTTTTGGAGCTTTGTCTATAAACAAAAGGGAGGAATATTTCTCTTAAAAAGCATCTTCTTCTCCATCATCCTCTACCTTATCATTGATCTTGGATCGGTCTGGGGTTTAACCTTATTTCATTTAAGAAAATTGAGAGGATTTAGAAGCACTCCTCCCGACCGAACTTCAAAATGAAGGTGTGTGCCTGTAGATCGACCTGTTGATCCCATCCGCCCAACGGTTTGGCCTTGCGTCACAGCTTCACCAAGTACAACTCCAAGACTTGACATGTGACCGTATAACGATTGATAACCGTTTGCGTGATCGATGATTATATGACAACCATAGCCCCAATTAAGACAACCGGCATAGGTAACGGTTCCCGTATCTGCGGCCAGAATAGGCGGAGCAGAAGCATTTTCGATGTCAAGAGCCATATGGTACCAGACCGGATATTGCGAGATTCCACCCGACGTTGGCCAGATAAAATTAGATGCGCCTTTTACTCCGGCTTGAATCTGAATCACTGTTCTCTGAGCGATATATTTAGGCTTTTCTTCTTCTATGACTCCATCAGGCACATAGAGAATCTGTCCTGATGTAAGAGCAAATGTATCTAAATCGGCAAAGTCATTAAAGGGAAAGTTGGCAATTTTCTGGGCATCGCTACCATACTTTTTAGCAATGCTGTAGACATTATCCCCGGAAGCTACTTTATGTACAACCCCGGTTATAGGAGGTATCTTTAAAATTTGCCCTGGCTTTATAACATCTGTCTTTAAATTATTTGCCCACTTGATTGTGTCGACAGAGACGTCAAATTTTTTGGCAATTGAAGCTAACGTGTCGCCACCTTTTACAGGATATTCTTCAATCTTGTCCCTTGGTTTTACCGAAATTATCGTAGATAAAGAATTTTCATAGGGATTATACGAAACAACACCTGCCGAAGTGGCGCTCCCCTCCTGTTGTAGCGAACTTACAAATGGGTTATTTTCAGCGATTGTCGGTCCTCCGATGACTGCGGCGGCAACAAGAAGAAAAAAAGAACTGTTAAGAAAATGCGTGGAATATCTACCTCTCTTGGCGACGAGTACGGCAACAATGATGTCTTTAAGGTTCTCAAATCGGCGCCCGAAGTTAAAAACTCTAGATTTTCCGTAATTTTTGAGAAAGACCAAATATTCTCTCAACTCTTGCATAAAAGGGTAACCCTTATTTTACCACGTCAAACGTGGCTTTGCCATTTTTTAACTATTCTCTCAATTGCAACCTCGAAAGCAGCGCGTTTTAAATCAAGCCTCTTATGGCCAGAAGCTTTTTCCCAAATCGCAGAGAACGCTTTTTCCATCATGATCTTTAGTTTTTCATTCACCTCATTTTCGCTCCACCTCTCGTTTCTCATATTCTGATACCACTCTAGGTAAGAAACGCTTACTCCACCGCTATTTGCCAAAACGTCAGGGACGATGATCACTCCTTTTTCCGTTAGGTACTCATAGGCTTCTTCTGTAACCGGACCGTTTGCCATCTCGACAATGATTTTTGCTTGAATTTTTTTCATGTTAGTTTCATTAATAACGTTCTCCAAAGCCGCAGGAACCAAAATATCAACCGGCAGCTCTAATAATGATTCGCTCGAGATGGTTCTGCCGAAGCGGATGTCACAGACTGATCCTCTACAGTAGCAACCGGCAACAGTACCCTTTTCTTTTTTGCAATTCAGAGTCGTATCTGGATTCAAGCCGTCGTTGACTAAAACCGCTCCTTTAGAATCAGATACCGCTACTATTTTAAATCCCTCCTCATATGCCAACTTAGCAAAATAATAGCCCACATTGCCATACCCCTGAACCGCAACAGTAAGCTGTTTGTCATGCTGAACTTGTTTCAGCATCTGATTTTTAGATAAAAGATCCCGAAACGAGTTCGGGATGACATTGTTGTGTAATTTTGAAATCAAAGATTGCAAAACTATCACTCCGCCCCGTCCAGTTGCCTCGGTTCTACCAAGCGATCCTCCAATACTAATCGGTTTACCAGTGAAAGTTGCTCTCAACTTATTTAACTGTTTCTTATCTGATCTAACATTTGAGCTTTGAGTTTTGACATTTTTTACGTACTCATCAACCATCCAAGCCATAATCTTCGGATTCGTGTTTACATCGGGCGCAGGAACGTCAAAATCCTGACCAATAAAAGGAGCAATTGCTCTAACATAAGCTCTGGAAAGTCCTTCAAGCTCGGATTCAGAAAAACCTTTAGGTTCAACCACAACTCCACCTTTTCCCCCTCCATAAGGCAGACCGGCAACAGCACATTTTATAGTCATTAGAGTTGCAAGAGCCTGTACTTCCTCGCGTGAAACGTTTTGGTGAAATCTTATTCCACCTTTGTATGGTCCCAAATTATTATTATGCTGAATTCTGAAGCCTTTATAGATTTTATTACCCACGGAAAAATTTACCTCATGAATTGCGTTTGGTTCTAACAGTCTTTTAACCATATCTTCACGAAAACCCAGCCTGTTAGCCGTTTTAATGATGATATCCTGTGCGCTTTCAAGCATTTTTTTACCCGTATCCATAGTGGTTATTTAACTATTGTTTTCGAGCCATTTCTCAACGTCAAGCGCGGCTTCAATACCCATCCCTACTGCAGTCCCCGCTTGTCTATAGATATAGTCAACACAATCGCCAGCCGCAAAAACTCCTTCAACTGACGTTGCTGAATGATGATCGAGATTAAACTTTTCTTTCATCTCTTCTAATTTTTCACTTTGAATTGTAGATTTGACATTTGAGTTTTGACTTTTGACTTTAGCCAACTCTAAAAAAAATCTCTCCGATGTGATAATATAGCCTTTAGCATCTAGCTCTACTTGACGGGCAAATATATCAGTATCTGGTTTGTGACCAATTGCTAAAAATAATCCTCCTACCTCAAGTTCACTTTCACTACCATCAGTTATTTTTTTCAGTTTTAATGCTTCAACTTTATTTTCACCAAGAACATCCACAACAACGGTATTCCAGATTATCTCTACTTTAGAGTTCTTTAAAACGCGGTCCTGCATAATTTTAGAAGCTCTAAATTGATCGCGTCGGTGTATTAGATAGACTTTGCTGGCAAATTTGGTCAAAGTAAGTGTTTCTTCCATAGCCGTATCTCCTCCACCTACCACTGCCACTACTTTATTTTTGAAGAAAAAGGCATCGCAGGTTGCACAGGCCGATACACCTTTACCCCTTAATCGCGTTTCATTCTCAAGACCCAACCATATTGCTTTTGCACCTGTAGCAATAATAATCGACTTTGACTGATAACTTTTTTCAACAGTATTAACCGTATGAAGTGTATTACTAAAATCCACTTTTGTAATATTTTGATCTATTATTTTTACGCCGAATTTCTGCACATGGACTCTATATTTTTGGATTAATTCGGGTCCTAATATAGACTCAAAACCAGGATAATTCTCAACGTCCGAAGTCAACATTAGCTGTCCACCAGGTGGAGATCCAGCAAAAAGGAGTGGAGAAAGACCGGCTCGTGCTGTGTATAAAGCAACAGCAAGTCCAGCAGGGCCACCGCCGATGATGATGACATTTTCTACCATTGATCAGAAATTATAAATTAATAGCTCTCTCAACCATTTCTTCGACTTTCTTTGAGTCTTTCGAAGGCACATACTGACAAATATCAGATACAAGAATTGTTTTTGACAATCCGTCAATAGCCTTCTTGACTGCAGATATTTGTTGTATAACTTCAGAACAATCTCTATTCGTCTCCACCATCCTCTGAATTCCCTTCAACTGTCCAATAAGTCTATTTATCCTTTTTGTAACATCCATATTTCTAGCCTCTATCCTCAAACCTCCAACTTCTAACTCTCATACTCTATACTGGTATAGAGTATATTATCCCCTATGAAAAATCAAGCACAGATTTAACCTTGATAAGAATCTTGGGCCGACTGATTTTTCAGTTCTTCATGAAGGAGATATAGTAAAATTGTGGGTAGCCAAAGAAATAATCCACTAGGGGTAATTTTATCTGGAGAACTCTTCCTTGACTTTCTCGGCTAAGAATACCTTTAGTAGTGACTGATAAGGTACATCTTTTTTGTTTGCGAGAATTTTTAGATTTTCATACAAAGAAACAGGAATTCTTACTGTAATTGTTCTGGTGGAAGGTTTTAAATTAGGGAACTTAATATACATGGGCTTACTGAAATCAAAATAATCTACAGTGCTATGAGTAGCCCAGAAATCACGTTCCTCATCTTCATTTTTGAATTTAGGTATTGGTTTTAATTTTTTCATAGATTTTTCTCTCCTTTCTGTCCTGAACTCTCGCTGAAATAACTCTTATTTTATTTTTTCGCAAAGTAAATACAACTGATAGCATTCTACCCCCATCGGTAACTCCTAAAATAACAAATCTGTCTTCTATCTCCGAATGTTTTTCGTCAGCTCTTATATCAAACGGCTCATTAAAAAAGACCTCTTCTGCTTCTTTAAAAAAGACCTTATGTTTTTCCCAATTCTTTTCAACATTTCCTTCATCCCATTCGAATCCTTCAACTTTGCTTAAATTTATCTGGTTTATAGCCATCAATGTAAATAATGGTACAATACATTTTCTACGATGTCAAGGTCAAATCTTGTACAATAAGCCTGAATGCAGGCTCGATTTCTAATACAACTTGAGTCAGTAAAAATAGAAGACCATACTAGTTGATCTATGAAAATAAAAAATACTATTGATGATAACCCTTATACATCATATGCTAGAATAAACTTATGCAAGACGGATCATTTTATCCGATGGATGTTCAAGGAGCTAGACCGAGTGAAATGATTAACACAAGGATTTCTTTTTGGTCGGCAATGCGCGCTGGTAGAACTCTCGAAGGAACACAGTATCACCTAAAATATTTAGGTTATCGGGCCTGGGTAGGAAAAAATTCAAGCGGGGCTATTATAGCAGTCATTTGTGATGGTGTAAGCAGGGCTCGCGGACCACTTATGGCGGAACATTTGTCCACGGAAGTTTCTCGTGCTGTTGGAACTCCCCCAGCTAGTTTGATAGAAGCAGCCCAAAAAGGATGGGCAAATGCGAGAAGAGAAGCAGGTAATGAGGTATCGGCATCAACAATCACAGCGGTACAAATTCAAGGAAATAAAGCGCATTATATTCATGTCGGTGATTCGCGGTTTTATATTCTGCGGAATGGGCAATTAACACAAATTACAAAGGATCATAACGAGTATTCTCAGCGTGTACAAGACCTCATGACAAACCAAAAACTTTCGTTGGATGCTGCCCGTAATCAAGCAGACAGGGAAGGGGCAAAAAAAAATAAACTAACTAAGGCAATAAGAACCGACTACAGACGAATGACTCAACCCGATATAGGAAAAGTAAGAGTATTTCATGGGGATGTTTTACTCTTGGTTTCAGACGGAATTGAGAAGTATATAAAAGATAATCACCTTAAAACGGCATTGGAAGCCACTTTGAACAATCATCCGCAAAATCCCGCTGTCGCTTTGGTAGATATGGCATTGACCCGGGGACAAGCGTTAAGAAAAGAACAAATCGATGACATATCAGCAGTTATGTTGAAGCTAGAGTAACTTATGAACGGTCTAGTTTCCAAAACAAACATTGCTAAGTTTTTACTTAAAATAAAGGATAAACTCTCAAATAGGTTTTTTACCAAACTATTTGTTTTGTATTCTGTAGTTACGACTTTTGCCTTTCTGTTTTTGAGGGTTGGATTCATCGGACTTAAAAAAGACTACAAAGAAGAAACTTCTTCACTTAAGCAAAGAGTTGCAGATTTGACTGACAGACTTTACTCACAAACCAAACTTACTGCTAAACCAGTTATACAGGAAGAACGAATGTATTTGGATAACTGCATTGATCATGAAAGCACCATCTTTTCAAAAGATAAATTATATGCAGCCTGTTTAGTCACCGGAACTGACGGGTTTCCATGGTACATAGTAGTAGCAGGAAGAGCCATGGATTCTCAAGGCAAGCTTCGTGAGGGTTATATTAGTTTAAACGAATTTCTTACTCAGTATGACGGATTGACGGTTGGAGACGATATTTTTCTTGTTTTTTCAGGTTTTACAGATGGCATGTATAATCCCCTTCAGGGCTCACGAATTTTCAGATTTAACGAAAAAGCAAGACTTTTAGAACTTACTGTTGATCAAAATTCAACATTGTCAACCGATTCTCCCTTTGGGGTAGGAAGAACGGATACGCCTCAGTTTCAAATATTATCAAGTAAAAAAGATGTTTCCTCAGTCTCGCCTGATAATAGATTTATACTTGTGTGGGCATCAAGTTGTATAGAATGTAGCACTTCTTTAGATCTTTATGCTTACGATTCAGTTTCTAAAACACTTAAATATATCGGGTTGCCTTATATTAATGATGGTGGAAAATTTTCAATCGAGTGGCTCAGCAGTAACACTTTGAAGTGGAGGGAGGGAAAGTGGAGAGATGCGACCGAGGAAGAAGCAAGAAAAGACTGTGAAGAAAAAAATATTACCTCAGGTAGGAATTGCCCACCACCTTTTCCTGTAGTGCAAGAGGATTTAGGAGATAAGATTACAATACTTTAATTTTTTAAACATATAAAATCTGATGTGGTATATCTATCTTGTGCGCCTTAATCTTAATCCGATCGATTAACGACACTGGTAGACGAATTGTAATCGGTTTGGAAGTTAATTTGAGATTGGGAAAACTAACTCTTTTAGCTTTTGACCAATCTACATATTCGGTAGAATCGTGTGTTTGCCAAAATTCTCGTTCCTCTTTCTCTGTTTTAAAATACGGTATTTTTTTAAATTTCTTCATATAACCTCTTTTCTTTTTCCCCGTATCTCTTATTACTTATATCTCCATATTTTAACTTCGATCAAGGGTCTTGACAAGAAGAAGAAGAGGTACAATCTCTTTACAATTACAAAGCTTATTTAAATTTGATATATGCCAAACCCTGCTTCTCCTGCAGAAATTAAAGCTGGATATGCTAATCTTCCCTTGCAAATTGTGAGAAGTATAACAAAATCATTCATTGATCAAGGTGGGGGGATACTTGAAGAAATTCGAGCTCCGGCAAATGCTTATTTTACTCAACTTAGACGACCTGGAGTGAACTTGCAGATGGCTCTCGAGCTTTTTGTTAAACCAATAGATACAACTGGCGTTCCTGTAAAAGAACGCGAATTAATGGTTCCTCTTATGGGGAGGCAATCTTTGGCGCTGGCTGCGTTAGCAACTGCTAGTAATAAAGAATATCGGGATGTTTATGATTTTAAATTAGACTCTGATTCAAGAGAAACTTTCCGCTTACTTTTAGACAAAGCTCTTCTTTTTGATTATGCTTGTCATCAGTCTTTAGCAGATCAGGCGATTTTATATAATGATTTAGAAAGTGCCGGTCAACATCAGGCCGAAGCTAATCAGGTGCTTGAATTCAGAAAAAGACTCTTGGAAAAGGCAAGTCCTACGGAAGAAGCGCCTAATCCGGGACAATGATAATGATAACTATGCAGCTACATTCAAAGAAGACAAAAACTCCTTATTGTTTTTAGTTTTGGAGAGTTTTTCGATCATCGCCGTAACAGCCTCCTCAGGAGAAAGAAGCCCTATCATTCTACGAAGCGTCGCCATTTTTGCCAACATCGCTTTATCAACCAATAATTCCTCATGGCGTGTCCCGGATTTCAAAACATCTATGGCAGGATAAATTCTCCGGTCGGCAAACTTGCGTTCCAGATGAACTTCCATATTTCCAGTACCCTTAAACTCCTCATAAATCAAATCGTCCATCCTCGACTCGGTACCAACCAAGGCAGTTCCGATTATCGTTAGGCTTCCACCCTCTTCACAGTTACGGGCTGCACCGAGGAACTTCTTGGCAGGATACAAGGCCTGTGGATCAAAACCACCAGACAGGCTTCGACCTGTTCCCACTACCGACAAATTGTAGGCGCGGGCAAGCCGGGTGATCGAATCCAAAAGAATTACAACCTTTTTACCCATTTCAACCAGCCTTCTCACTCTATCTAGAGCGAGATTGGCCACCTTAACCTGTTGCCTGGGTGACTCGTCAAAATTTGAGGCAGCCACCTCGCCTTTAATAAACCTCTTAATCTCTGTAACTTCCTCTGGTCTCTCCCCAATCAATATCGCCATCAAAAAAACATCAGGATAATTTTTCCCGATGGCTTCTGCTATGTCTTTTAAAAATGTAGTCTTTCCGGCCTTTGGTTGAGAAACGATAAGCGCTCTCTGGCCAAAACCGATTGGGGCTAAAATATCAATGATCCGAGTTGACAGAACATCTTTATCCGTCTCAAGCCTTATCTGTTTATTTGGGTGTAAAGAAGTGAGCTTATCAAATTGTTTTCTTAGTCTGCTTTGTTCTTCA
>MFZO01000021.1:22682-25958 GCA_001788015.1 Candidatus Roizmanbacteria bacterium RIFCSPHIGHO2_02_FULL_38_11
TGATTTTTTTGATGAGAAGGAGCGAATGGAATCGCTCACCTTCTTTAGGCGGCCTTGCCAGGCCTTCTACCTCATCCCCACGCCTCAACCAAAAACGACGAATCTGGGAGGTGGAAACATATATGTCTTTATCCGGATTCAGAATATAATCTTGCCTTAAAAATCCGTATCCTCCGAAGGTTACATCCAAGACTCCTTTCGCAGAATAGCTCATTTTTAAGTCCTCCTTGAGCCGCTCTTCAACCGGCCTGCCCTGAGTTCCACGACTTTGCTCGGGATAAACTCGGTCGGAGGGAGCTTTAGCATAGGAGGATTTTTCCTCTTCTTTTTTTACCAATGGTTTATCTTGAACCGGCGTTATTGGCTTTTCTTCATATTTCTCTAATATTGAAGAAACATCAAGCGAGTCGTCAGTTTTTTTCTTAGTATCCATAGTTTGTTCGGAAGAATTCAGAAAAGATCGGAAAAAATGTATGCTGATCTTTTCTAATATCTGAAAGATGTATACAACGATCCTCCACGATAAGGCTTCGCTGACTTTTTCCCTCTGAAGCAATGGGGAAATCTGTCCCCCGATAAAACTATCGGGGAGAACTCGATCTCATTCCCCCCGCCCGATCGGCGGGGTATTACCCTTAGGTTTGATAGCGTAGAGAAAAAGTTTAGTCCCGCCCAAGGCGGGAAATCTTTCTCCCTATCAGGAGGATCAGTTTAAGTATACTAAATCAGTGAAGTCTTTGTCAATAGTGATTTGTATAATAAAAATACTGTGAAAAAATATTTAGCCGTCTTCATCGTAACCATCAAAGAATACTTTGTCTATCGGCTCAACTTTATCCTCTGGCGATTTAGGGTGGTTTTAAATATCCTTCTTCCGCTTTTTTTATGGTCTGCAGTATTAGACAGAAATCCTGTAGTTGGCAATTACGGCAGAACTCAATTCGTCTCCTACCTCCTCTACGGGAATCTCATAGCCACTTTTGTTTTTGGTACAAGAACATTTGACATCTCCTCTGATATTAACGACGGTAAAATTATAAATACCCTTCTTAAACCGGTTTCATTTTTTAGCTATAATTTTGCCAAGGAAATCGCAGACAAAGCAGTCAATCTTTTTTTCGCCATCTTTGAAATATTTTTTTTAATCTGGCTATTCAAACTTAACATTGTTTCTCCCAATAACTTGTTTCTGTTTTTGCCGATCTTTGTAAATAGCATTTTGATTTCATATTTTATAAATTTGAGTTTATCTTTCATCGGCTTTTGGACGACCGAAGTCTGGCCGATCAGATTTATTTTCATAATCCTGCTCTCTTTTGTCGCGGGCAATTACTTTCCCTTAGATATACTACCACCTACAACCTATAAACTAATTCTCTTAACTCCATTCCCCTACATGTTTTATTTACCGACAAAAATATTGATCAATCAACAATTAACAATTAACAATCTTTTCCCGCTTATTATCTTATCCTACTTCTGGCTTCTTGCTTCTTACTTCTTAGCTCGTCTAGTCTGGCATAAAGGCATTAAAAGTTTTTCTTTTTGGGGAAGATGATCAAAAAAAACTTAAAATTATTTTATCTTTATTCAAGATACTCTCTGAAAACAATATTTCAGGCAAGAATGGGAATCATACTTTTTACCCTTGGAAAGATCATCCGTTTTTTGTTTCTCCTTTTTTTGATCTATATTGTTTTTAGCAAAACAAGACTGGTGAAAGGCTACTCATTAAACCAGATGATCATTTTTTACTTGACTTACAATATCATTGATTCTTTTTCCCAGCTTCTTTTTAGGGAAGTCTATCGGTTCAGACCGCAAGTCGTTTCAGGCTCATTTGATCTTATTCTCCTAAAACCTCACCATCCATTCCTGCGCATTTTAGTCGGCGGCGTGGATTTTTTAGATCTCATTCTTCTCATACCATATATTTTTTTAACAATTTATTTTATCCTCCAACTTCCAACCTCCAACCTCCAACTTTTATCTTCTATCCTCTATCTTTTTCTTATTATTAATTCTCTCCTTATCGCTACTGCTTTTCATATTACTGTCTTAGCTCTGGCTATTCTCACCACCGAAGTCGACCATACAATCATGATCTATCGTGACATGACGGGATTGGGTAGATTCCCCCTCGAGATTTATAAAGAACCTGTCCGGGGAATATTTACTTTTATTATTCCTATCGGTATCATGATGACTTTTCCGGCAAAAGCCTTATTCAATCTTTTATCGTGGGAATTTATTTTGCTTTCATTTGTAGTATCATCACTATTGCTTTTATTTTCGTTTCAGCTTTGGAATTTTGCCCTTAAAAAATATCAGAGCTGGGGCGGCTGAGAGTAAATACATCATGCTAATTTTTGCGAATTTCCGACTAAAGTCGGAACAGCGAATTTTTGCTAATACGCGAATATTCGCACATTCGCACCTATTCGCAGATTTTTAGCTGATTAGCACAAATTGGCATGATAAACCTATGATTACAGTCAACAACTTAACCAAGATATATATAACTCAAGTTAAGGGAAGGAATTTCCTAACAGATTTGTTTAATCGTCAATACAAAGAAACTGTTGCTCTGAATAAAATTTCCTTTGAGATCAAGGAAAATGAACTTGTTGGTCTAATCGGCCCAAACGGAGCCGGAAAAACGACGACTTTGAAAATCCTCTCCGGTATCCTCTATGCCACCTCCGGAGTGTGCCAGGTCCTCGGCATGACCCCTTTCGATAAAAAACCTCGGTTCTTAAAGCAGATATCATTTATCATGGGTTCTCGAAACCAGCTATTGTGGGACCTGCCTGCTTCAGACACATTTTTTCTCAATAAAGAAATCTACGACGTCGATGATAAAAGTTTTAATAAAACAGTCGATGAACTCTCAAATCTGCTGGACTGCCAAAATTTGCTTGACAAACCTGTAAAAACTTTATCGCTTGGCGAGCGAATGAAAATGGAACTCATTGCCGGACTTATTCATAATCCAAAGATTATTTTCTTTGACGAACCGACCATCGGGCTTGATATTTTTTCCCAAGAGGTAATCCGTGATTTTATAAAACGCTACCAAAAGCATTACAGAGCCTCAATCATATTAACCAGCCATTATATGGAAGACGTCAAGCGCTTGGCAGAGCGGCTAATCGTGATAAATAAGGGAAGAATACTTTACGACGGATCGCTTAAGGAAATCGTTGAAAAATACAGTACAGAAAAATATGTTACAGTAACCTTAGAGACCGAAGTTGATCAAAAAAAAATATCAGC
>MFZO01000022.1 GCA_001788015.1 Candidatus Roizmanbacteria bacterium RIFCSPHIGHO2_02_FULL_38_11
ACTTCTGCCGATAGTTTACATACCGTTCTTTATCCCAAAAGTGTATACCATGTGCTGACCTCCCTACAGTTACGAATTCTCTCATTATTGACTGGGATTGGGCTTATAGTATAATATAACTCTTATGCCAAGACATGAGGATAGTAGAGGTATAAATATTCGTTTACCAGTAAATGAATTGGCAAAAGTTGATCCGATACAAACGGCTGCTCTCGCTTATGCTCATGAAGTCGTAAGTAAATCCAGACAACCTAGTCTAGCAGAAGAATATAAAAGAACGACTACCCTAGCTACAGATTCATGTAGTAGATATGAAGCTTTTTCTTCAAGAACCAAAGACTGGGGAATCACAGCTCATTTACTCTATATTCATGCCCTTGAATTCGGATGCGAAGACCTATCAAGACATGCAAGCGATGTAGTCGGAATGGCAAAAATATCTCTCGGTATTAAATAATCCTTCTCATTTTGACATTAAAATCCTCCGGGTGGAACGAGAGCTGGGTGGGGGTTATGATAATTATTTTTAGAGCGTTACAACAGTATATCCAACTCCCGAGGTTAGATATCTAGCTGTTTTTGAAAATAACCATCACGAAGCTCCAACCCACTCCAGAGGTGGGTTTTTTAAGTTGGTTTTTTAATGAAATCATAATAATTATTAGTATTGATAATTTTTACAGGTATTTTATATTCTTTTAAAAATTCTTTGGCTCCTCGGCTGAGGCGTTCGCTTTGGTACTTTATCTCAAAAGCCATCAATTCTCCGGAGGTTTTGGATTTTTCGATTAGATCAATTTCTCCACCGCCATAACTTCGCCAGAAATAAAGATCGGCTAACCACTGGCGATTCTCATGGAATTTGAGTTTTTCGACCACGACAAAATTTTCAAACAATGCTCCGCTATCTTTTCTAATATTGAGATCGTTAAAGTCACCAATTAGGGCATTTCTTATGCCTAGATCAATAAAGTATATTTTGTAGCGCCGGCCGATTTCCCGCCTTGGATTCCTTGAATAGGGATAAAGTTTTTTGATGATAAAGGATTTTTCCAAAATGTCTAAATAAGAGACTACTGTTTTTCTGTCGATTTTAAGCCGGTTGGCTAGCTCGTTTTCATTAACTTCACTGCCGATCTGATAAGCTAAAGCCGCCAATAAATCTTTTATTGCCTGTGAGTAGCGGATCTTCTGGAAAGAAAGAATGTCCTTGAATAAGTAGCTTTCAATAATTTTATTTAGGAATAGAATCTTCTCTTGATTTTTTTTAATTAAAAAAACTTCAGGGTATAAACCATAAAGAACAATTTGGTCAATCTTGTATATTTTAGATTTTACCTCTTCTATAGATAAGGGATAAAGAATAAAGTCTAGATATCTTCCGGTTAAGGGATCAGAAAGTTTATTTTTTAATTCAAAACTGGAAGAACCGGTGGCAATTACTTTTATATCCAAGTTATCGTGAATTATCTTTAATGTTAATCCTGGATTATCTAACCTCTGTGCCTCATCAATAAAAAGAATGTCAACATCTTTGCTTAATTTTTTTAATTCTATTAATGAAGTAGTGTTTATTGTTTTTCTATCTTCTTCAATATCGCAATTGAAATAAAGGCTTACTTTTTTGGAAAAAAGCCTGGCTCTGACTGAATTTATTAAGGTAGTTTTTCCCACTTGCCGCGCACCGAGTATCAGGATAATTTTCTTTATTTTTAGGCTTTTAATTACCAATTTTTCTATTAATCTTGGGATCATATTCCCTATATTAGTATTAATCTTGGGAATTGTCAAGCTATAGACGTTGTTCAGTCATAAATTTTGAAGCGACTCCAGAATCTAACTACGATTCTGGACTCCCCCGCAGTGGCGGGGTTGCCAGAATGACGTTGTAACAACCTAAACTGTTATAAAATGCGCAAGTCCTGTTAAAGGAAGTTAGAGCCTGTTTGAAAACTAGCTTTTTTGTCATTTCGACCGAAGCGAACGAAGTGAGCGAAGTGGACCTGCATGCCGGCAGGCAGGGAAATCTCTCTACAAAAGCCTGTAAGAGATTCCTCGACTCGTTTCACTCGCTCGGAATGACACTGTTAGGAGTTTTCAAACAGGCTCTTAGAGGAGTTTATGGGAATTTAGTAATTAGCTCAAAATAACCATCACGAACCTCCGACCCACTCCAAAGGTGGGTATTTTTCCTAATTATTTTCTAAATCCCGTTGGTAAAGGTTGGTATTCTCTTGGTATATCTTTAAAAGTAGAAAATCTAGTTGCAATACAGTTTTCTTCTACTAAGACTTCTTTATGACTCCCTGTTAGATTATCGGGCACATCTTTCTCATTAACTATTTCTTCATGACATTCATTTACTAAAACATCTCTCCCATCTTCGTCAAAGCCATCATATTCTACCACCAACGCTCTTTTCCCATCTGGAGAAATATAAATGTTTGTGAAAGTGTAACCACCTAATCCACCCGGTGCAAGATTCCCATCATTAGTAATATACAGTTCTTCTCCTAGAATAATTTCATTAAAATCACTAGCCGGACCCCGCGGATCCCCCCTTTGCTTTAATTCAAATGTTCTAGTGCTCATTTCGCCCTCTTTCAAAGGGGCGGCACAAGCGGCTAATCCAAGCACAGCTACTGCTGTTGATATTAAAAATCCCCTTGTAAAGATATTTGTTTTTCTCATTTTTTATTTAATATTTAATCTTTCATATACAGCTTGGCTGAACCGTTATGTTCTGTTATCAAAGCAAAATTAGATCCATACACCCGCTGCAATCTATCTAATTCTGCCTCAAATTGAAAAATAGCTTCTTTTTGAGCTTCCAATGAATCAAGTCCCATCACCACTCTCATATATCCGCAAAACTCATGGATATATATTTGTCCCGATTGGCCGCTTCGTGCTTGAAGAAAATCACTGAGCAAGCCTTCGTTGGACAAAAACATTCCTCCGCCGGGCGGATTGACTGCCCCTTTACTTGTTAACTCATCAACACAGCCAACCGAGCTTATTTTTGGATTTTTAATCCATCTCCCAACACTATTTCTAGCTTTATTTGTTTTGTCCATGATATGTGCGGCAAATTCTTCATATGAACGGGCTGGATGTTCTAACATAAAATTCTTAGATAACACGAGTTTCTCACTTCCTGTCATCCTGAGGAGTGAAACGACGAAGGATCCCTGCCTGCCGGCAGGCAGGTCTGAACTTGTTTCAGTCTTGCATTCGCAAGAGATTCTTCGCTACGCTCAGAATGACAACTGCGAAACTCGTGGATAATTGAAGGTGGGACATAATTACGAACCTTATTGTTCGAGCCCCGATAGTCATCGGGGTAAACTCCGTCGAGAACTTTCCTTGCGTAACTTCTCGACGCTCCCGATTTAATCGGGATTGCTCGAAGAATAATGACCTACCTTCAGATAATTTATTAATTCCGATATTATAGGTCTAATGGAATCGACCTGCTTGACTTAATACTGATTTAATCCTGACATAACTAGGCATAAAAAGCTGAAATGCTAGTGGTTTTTTGTCAGGATTATGGTAAAATGGCTTATGAGAATTCAATCACCTTTAACCAAGAAAACCTATCTTTCGTTCGCTGCTAAATTTTGTCAGTGGATAAAAAGACGAGAATGCGGATTTTTCCTTTACTACAACCGCGCACCGCTTCGTATTTACGAGTTCATCAACGATAAAACTCTCCAGAAAAAATTTTTCTCCGCTAAAAAAACACAATTTGTCCTTATCGATCTTGACAACTATCTCTGCGACAGTGTAGACGGAATAATCACCTACCTAAAAGAGCAGTTGAAAGAGAAATTCGTTAACAGGCAGAATTTTGAAAAACTCTTAGAGTCGGGAGGCAAGAAAAATACTTTTTTTGCTTTTTTTATTATCCCTGGGGAAAAACTGCTGACTAATGAATGTAAAGATATTTATCATTATTTTGCTTACCTCTGGGAAAAATACCAAGTGTCAACCATAATCCACTTCAATACGAATGTGTTAAGAAAAGAAACCTTTTCGCTTTTTTCAAGAAAACCCTGCTATCTGCAAAACAGGTTAAACGTACCTCTTTACGAAAGTTACGACGGCCGTAATTTCTGCAAATTTCTTCTCGAGCAATGGGGGCTTAAGCTTGACGACCAGGTAATAGATATAATCTGCCGAAAGTCCGGCAATCACTTCTCTTTGGTTAAAAAGCTTCTTCACCTAGTTGCTGCAGATAAGATTCCGCTTAACAAGGCTTTAAAAGATCCGTCTATCTTTGATGTGTCTGCGGTCGTATTTTCTTTCTTTTCACCGGAAGAACAACAAATCATAAAGGATATTGTGGCAAACCGCATTCCCAATCCTTCACAAGAAAGAGACTATCTTTTATCTATGAGATTCATAAAAAAAGAAAACGGACATTTCACTCTTTCGATACCGCTCTTGGAAAACTATATCAAATATAAACTCAAAGAAAGCCTACAACTTGGGATTAAAGAAGACGCCATCGTAGCTGGAGAAGTTAACATAGATACACTTTTTACGCCAAAGGAAAAGACCGTGATGAAACTTTTAATAAGTAGACAACCCCACGTGGTCAACCGCGATGAACTGGCAAATGCCCTCTGGGGTGAAAAGTATGATGAATTTTATTCGGATTGGGCTATAGATCAGCTCGTGTCTCGATTGAGGAAAAAATTGCGTAAAGTCATAAGCAAAGAGCCCATTGCTACACTAAAACGGCGGGGTTTTGTCTTAAGGTAAATCATTTGATTGTGGCTTCCTGCCATACTCTCTCCAGGTAAGAGAACACCGGATGTCTTGCCTGAAGCCCAAATAAGTCATCAAATATCTTCCAGCCATCCTTAAAATCTCTCATCGTCTCTTTGGTTGGATTCAGAATTGCCTGACGGTAAGATTCATGTGTATAAAAGGCTTCGATTTTGCTTACTGCTTCCTGCCAGGTCATATCTTTCATTTCAGGAAAAAACCAACTGGTGAGACCTGACTTTATTATATATTCGCCAAATCTGTGCGGCGAGGAAAACATCGCAACCAGAATATTTTTTCGTATTCTCTCAACAACCGGATAAGCAAGATTCTCCAGTTTTACTTCTTTTAGACCGCGCTTTATTCTATCCAGTGTTGCATCGGATATTTTCTGGACAGGCTTGTCCTTATCCAGCTCCGCCTCAATCGCCTGCCAGATTACTCTTGTTGCTACCTCAATCTTAAGCGCCTGATCTTCGATATCCTCCCAATCCTTCCCAAGCTCCACCTCTTTTGAGTATGTGTCAAGATCTGCTTGAGTTAAACCTGCTACTATGTCTGTTGACTCACCCCTTCTCATTTTGTAATCCATAGGACGAACAACCGGTTTAAGATCGATAAGCTGATCATAAGTTGATCCCGCCGGCCCGCCTCGAATCAATGATTTTTGTCCTTCTACAGCTTGAAAATCGATACCGAGCATCGGATATACCGCTGATTTTGGATCAAACTTATTGCCGGGAAACAGTCCTGCCGCAAACCTGATAACCTCGATTCCTCTGGCCGCCTGAACCCTGCGCAGAGTAAGATATAAATCATGGTAAGTTGAAGGGTCAAATGAAACAACTTCTCCGCGATCAAAAGGAAATAGCATCACCGGTGTAGCAGTCTGCATTACTCTGTCATATATTGAATGGGTGTGAACTATAGTTTTTTCTTTTCCAACCCGCTCGATTAACCTTGCATCAATTCCCGGCAGAACAGCGCTTGGATTTCGGGCCCAAAGAACAAAGTCGTGGGCATTTCTTACGTCATATCCATCGACTAAAGCCGCTGCCATCCTAGGCAGCAACACATCTCTCATCCCTTGGTAAAAATCCTTTTTAGGTCCTCTTAGACGGCAATCGATGTCCGGTCCCGACTGCATCTCCAAAAAAGTTCTTTTGGCATCCGGAGAAACTTCTTGTTCCTCTAATATATTTGACACATGCAGCCATGACCGAAGTAGGCTGGTTAAAAGATAGCGGTTGTGTGTTTCGTGAGACGCCATATTAGCAAGATCTAGAGCGCTGCTATCGGTTAAGGCTAGAGATTTGGAATTGGCAAAGGCATAATAAAGGACTGGAGCAAGAAGACCGCACCATAGCCTATTTCCATGCGGAAACCTATCCGGAGTTGCGATGGTCATCCTGGCTTCGGGAAGAAGCATGCTTCTTTTATAGGTCTTGCCTTCACCAAGAAGTTCTCTTAAAGATACTTGTTCTACGTATGTTTTTGCTTCGGGGTGGATCCTTGCTTTTAATATTTGGAGTATGGGCTCTAGTCTCTCATCCATATACGGTAAGTTTAACGGAAATAAAGTAAGTTTTATTTGAACAACGCAGGAATCCGGCCTGGCGTGGTTGGGGTGATATTAAAGGAATTTAGAGGAGATTAGAGGATTTTAAAGGATTTCAGAGGGATTTAGAGGGATTATTGGGATTTTAGCTTATCTGCAAAATCCTCCGGGTGGAACCAGAGCTGAGTATTTGATACCAATTCGGTGGTACGGTGTCTATTTATTAGGATTAATTGAATCTTTCTACTTAATTTTTCGATTAAAGTTGGAAAAATATTAAATATTAAAAATAAAATATTAAAAATAAATATTAAATATTTATTTTTAATATTTTATTTTTAATATTTAATATTTTTC
>MFZO01000023.1:0-1503 GCA_001788015.1 Candidatus Roizmanbacteria bacterium RIFCSPHIGHO2_02_FULL_38_11
AAAAGTAAGATTAATCGGATATTTAAATTTGGACGAAAAATATGCCCTTTTAAAACAGGCTAAATTTTTTGCTTATCTATCCTTATATGAGGGATTCGGCCTTCCGGTATTAGAAGCGTTGTCGGTTAGAACTCCAACCCTAACAAGTAAATATAGCGCAATGGAAGAAGTAGCAAATAAATATGCTTTATATGCAAATTCTAATAGTATTAATGATATTCTTGATAAAATGATTGTTATGTTATCTAAATACGAATATTTTAAATATCTTACCAATAACGCTTCAAAAGAATTGATCCCGTTTTATAGTTGGAGATCAACAGGGATAAAATATTATGAAATTTACAAAAAGATTCTATGAAAATTGGAATTCTCGAGCCATCTCTTTTAATGTCTAACCGCTATAGTAATAGGGTTTTTGCTCCTAAGGATCTATTTTTGCATTTAACAGATGAATTAATAAAGAAAGGAAATGAAGTCTACGTTTTCACGACCTCTGATATTAAAACAACAGCGCATTTAATGTCTGGAAATAAGGAATTGGAAAATCAAGAATTTCTTTCTGTTCGTGATGGATTAAAAAATTCTGATGTAGTCAATGCATTAACTATGATAAGGAATCATTATGAATATGAGGTTGATTTAATAAGTAGAGCTTTTTATTATTCTAACTCAAATAATTTTGACATTTTACACAGTCAATCCAATGTCTTCACTCATTATTTTGTAAAATTTTCTAAAATTCCTCTCATTTTTACTCTACACGATCCAGTTTTCCCTCAAAATTCATTGGAATGTTCAATTTTAAAAATGTTTGCCTCTCACAATTACATAGCAATATCAAAAAAACAGGCTGAAATGTATAAAAAAATTATGAATATAAATCCTGTTGCAGTAATTCATCACGGAATTAAATTAGATTATTTTAATTTCTCTCAAGATTCTGAAAATTATATTTCCATGCTCGGTAGATATATACCGGAAAAAGGGTTTGAAGATGGTATAACAATCTCAATAAAACAAAATGTTCAACTTAAAATTGCTTCAAGTCCTAATTATCAAAAAACTGATTATTATTTACGAAAGATTAAACCTTTTCTAAAAAAAGATAGTAATATATCCGAATTAAGTTTTCTTAATAGTAATCAAAGGAATATTTTTTTTATGAATTCTAAAATTATGCTTATGCCTATCAAGTGGGAAGAACCGTTTGGGCTGGTGATGATTGAGGCGATGGCCTGCGGGACGCCGGTCGTCGCTTATGCCCGCGGTTCTGTACCGGAAGTAATCAATGATGGGGAAACCGGCTTTATTGTTAATTCTTCAGAAGTTGATAAACGGGGTGACTGGATTGTAAAAAAAACCGGCATTGAGGGTCTATGCGAGGCTGTTGAGAAAATCTATTCAATGCCTGAAGAACAATACAAACAAATGCGAAAGAATTGCCGAGCACATGTTGAGAAAAATTTTACAGTAGAGAGAATGGTTGATGATTATGAGAGA
>MFZO01000023.1:1517-7716 GCA_001788015.1 Candidatus Roizmanbacteria bacterium RIFCSPHIGHO2_02_FULL_38_11
TGTGGTGGGGGGCGTAGAACGAATAGTACAAGACCAAGCACGATTATTTGCAAAATATGGTTATCGAACAACAGTGTTTGCAGGAGATGGGATAAATACCGAGAGCCAGCTCACACTTTCAATTATTCCTGAATTTAAATCTCTTTCTCTATCTGATCCGAACCTCAAAGATAAACTACTAAGAGAATCTCGTTTCCCTGCAGAGCATTTCCAGTTAAAAGATACTATTTCTGCCAAGCTTGAAAAGGTTTTTGCAGATACAGATATTTTCATTATTCATAATATTCTTACAAATATTTTAAACATTCCTCTTAATGCCGCGCTCAAAGATTATATTAAAAATCACCCAGAGAAAAAATTTGTCGTCTGGATTCATGACGTCATCCTTGATCCGATGCGGAAAAAAAGAACTTTTGCCTCGAACCAACTTCATGATCTTTTCTATAAACCTATTGCTGGCGCTTTTTATGTTGGGATATCCCAATTCCTAAAAAATACGCTGATTGACGAGATTGGATTTCCAAAAAACCTAGTTACAATCATACCAAATGGAGTCGATATAAATAATATGTTAAATCTTCATCCGCTTACTCAAAAAATTCTCTCAAAATATAATATTCTCGACTTCGATCCCTTGATATTTTTACCCACAAAAATAATGCCCCATAAAAATATCGACCTTTGTCTCAAAATATTATTAGAAATTAAAAAAATAAAAAACAATCCTTTGCTTATTATTACAGCCATGAACTTTCCCCATAATAGAAACACTTCGTATCTCAAGGAAATTCAAGAATTAATAAATAAACTTAATCTATCCAAGAATATAATCTATCTTCATAATGAAATTGACTCTAACTTTAGAGAAATTGAATATAAAATTGTTGACGATTTTTATCGTTTGAGTGATATTGTCTTTTTCCTTTCGTCTTTTGAGAATTTTGGCCTACCGCTTTTAGAGTCGGGTATTACCAAAACCCCCATTATGGTTAGCAATTTAGAAGTCTTTAAAGAAATTGAGTCTGAAAATATTTATTATTCTGATATCGAAAGCGAGAGTCCTTCAATGTTGGCTAACAAAGTAATTGATATTTTAAATAAGAATAAGCAGATATCATTTTTTAGAAAAGTAAAAAGACAGTATAACTTCGACTTTATTTTCCAAACCAAAATCATCCCTTTCATTGATGAAATTTGGCAAAAATAGTTCCTCCTCGAGAGCTTTACCATAGCCCGCCATGAACCTGACAGGTTCATATTGGGTCGATTTGGCCTGTTAAATATGTCTATTTCCCACATTTTGTAGCATATAATCCATTGAGTTAATTCTGTTTCTTTATTAGCTTGAAAATAATAATGAAAACATACGAAGGAGACATACTTCACGTTTACAATAAAAGCATCGCACGTTATGGAATTTTTAAAGATTTTACAAACTCGCAAAGATTCATAGATGTTTTAGACTATTACAACAATAAAGAACCTCATAAGAGCTTTTCTAACTTTTTGATAGCCAACCCAGATTTTAGCTGTCCAAGTTTACTCTACAATAAAAATAGTTCTTTAGTTAAATTCATTTCTTACTGTATAATGCCCGACCATTACCATCTTGTTATTAAAATACTTGAAGACAATCTTCTCTCTAAATATATCAGCGATGTTGAAAATAGTTTCACCAAATATTTTAATTTTAAATTTGACCGAAAAGGACCACTGTGGCAATCAAGTTACAAATATGTAAAGATCAAGACTAACGAGCAACTTCTTCACGTTACAAGATACGTTCATCTTAATCCAACAACTTCTTTCCTGGTTGAAAAACCAGAAGACTGGATTTTTTCTTCATACAAAAGTTTTATAACCGATAAGAGTTACCTTGATTATGCAACGGAAATATCAATTAAGGAACCTTTACATTACAAAAAATTTGTAGAAGACCAAATAGATTACCAAAGAAAGTTAAAAATGATAAAAAAATTGATTTTTGACTAGCTTTTAGATTGTTATACCAATCCGATATGAACCTGTCAGGTTAAATTTGGATTGGTATTAAGCTCTATAGGATAAGTCCTAGAAGAATGACTGCAAGACTTATAGCCGTGAAGATTTTGCCAAAGGTGGCAATTCCGGCTGAAGGAATCTCTGTTACACCGCCTGCTGCCGCAGCCTCAGCGGGAGTTGAGGTCGCATTAACAAGCACAATCTCTGTTGGTTCTCCAGGAGCTGTACAACAAGAAGCCTGGGAGGGATTCTCTTTACAAGCTGCCTGGAATGCAGGCAGAGAGCAATAATTACTTCCGTCATTGGCTTGCATACAAACCAGGTCACTCCTACAAGGATTGGTATCATCATCACAAGATTTTGTACCACAGGCGACAGGGATAGGAGTTGCGGTTGGAGCTTCAGCAATCACACTGGACGTTGGTGTTGGTGTGTTGTCTTCTGCGGTTGTAGGAGTTGAGGTTGGAGTCGGACTTTCAGTCTCTTCGGGAGTTAAAGTGGGTGTCGGCGTATTTGTAGCTCCAACTTCTTCTGTCGGTGTTGGAGTAACAGTTGGCTCGCCTTCAGTCGGTATTGGAGTATCGGTTGGGACTTCACCTGGGGGAGTCGGAGTATTAGTTGGAACTGGCGGCACAACTCCGCAGGCTTGAGGAAAAGAGTAAAAACCTCCAACCCATGTTGCACTCGTATTACAGCTCTCGTCCCACTGCGCGGCATCATTTATAACTATATTGTCTCCCCCGTTTCCATCGTCATCGCCCACATTTTTTTTCACGGCATTTATTTTAAAATTGATTTGCAACGACCCACAGGCTCCACCCGATTGCTCTGCCACCAGAGTAACTAGCTTTTTCTCTTTTGGAGCAAGCGTGTGTTCCTGATCTACTCCATGGCCGTCCCCATCCTGACAAGTTTGTTTGTCGTTAAATGGGCAGGCAAACCAAGCAGTGCTAAGCCTAACTCCTTTTTTTGCATTGCTTTGATTTTCAACAGGTACCTGAATTGAGTATTTATTGCCTTCAATCTTCTCTGACCCCGATATTGGCGGTCCTAATTTAATATCGCAGGTAGTTGCTTCTCCGCTTAAATAGGCGGGAACCTGTCTACGGATTGGCCTGCGAAGAAGCAGAAGATATCCAACCATTCCGACACCGATTGTAAGAAAAACAACGAGGAATACTAGAGTTTTATTTGACAGCGAAAAAGGTTTTTTCTGCTGGGATGCTTTCAATGTACTAAGCGGGGTATAGTTTAATCCATCTATCATATAATATATGATTGTTACTGATTTTTAGAAAAAATGCAAGAGGCATATAATAAAATTAGTTACGTTGTTAACTCGTTAACCCGTTAACGCGTTAACGGGTTTTAAACAAAAACATCATGCAGTCTGTCAAAGATATCTTAAAAAAATTTGACCCGTTAAAAGACAGATATGTTTCTCGTGAATTTCAGGCCTTTGGAGTGCATCTAGCCCAAAAACTCCAGGATGAAAGACGAAAAAGTCTCTATATTAAGCTGGCAAAAACGGTTCCCCGCCCCATCCTTGAGGTGGCTTTGCGCTATGTCATTGATTCAAATGCCAGAAACAAAGCTGCACTTTTTATGTGGAAATTAAAGCAGTTAGGCGCCTTTTAAAAACTGTTTAAATTTATTAATATTTTTGGGATTGTCGACTATCTTCTCTACCCATCCAGGGAACTCTTTATCAGAAATATCCTTTAACTTTTGCTGAAGGAGTATATAAAAAAACTCGAGTCTCTCCTCAAGATAAGGACTCTCTATCACGAAAGAAGCCACCGGGTCAACTCCTGATCTGATATGACTTCTTATTGCCTCAATATTCCTTAAAAATTTATCGATGATGTTGCGTCTTTTTCTTAATCTCTCAACGCCGAGCTCCTTTTGCCAACGCAAAATGTAGCTTCGCCTAAGGTCCGCGGTTTCCGGAATAATAAAGACGCTCAAAAAATGAGTCTGGCCGTATTTTTTATAAAGATCGGTGATGATTGGTGCCGTAATATATATTCCCTCCCAAAGATAACACCATTTTTTGTAGCGTTTATAATCAAAAAGCACACGATCAAGCAGACCGATTAGCCTTGAAGTTAAAAGCTGTGAAATTTTTTTATATAGATAAGCTGACTCGTATGTGGATTTGTAAAGTTGTGAACTTTCTGAAGGCTTCAGTGTAAGCCCATATTTTTCGTTGTCAATAGAGATTGGCTGGTTCATATTTAATTGTTGAGTAATGTATGAGGCTATTGTAGTTTTGCCCGCCAGCCCTCCCAAAAAAATAAAAAGCGGACTCCGGCTTTTTTCGGAAGTAAGATAACGTCTTGTCAGCTTTAAACTAATATAACGGGTTTTTTGTTCACTTTCAAGCTGCGAAACGATGAGCTGAAAAAATTCATCTTCATGCATTCCGTCATCGGGAGCTTGGTCGATTATTTTTGTTGCCAAATCGTAGGCTTTATTAAAAGCTACTCCGGCGGCAATCAGCGAACCGGATAAAATGAGAGGGGAAAGATGATGATGAAAGCCGTTTACGCGGATAAATTTGTGTTTAAGGTACATATTATGTTTGCAACAATTTTTCCAAATGTTTTTTTAAAACGGACTTGGTATCGAATCTCCTTTTACCTATAGCAAAATTGTCCTCAATCATTCTATTATATTTTTCTTTATCAGACAATAAAACTTGCGTCTGCCTTGTAGCAGCTGAATACTTTGCCAAAGATATCTTGGCTAATCCGTTTTCACCGATCAAATATTTATCTCCAAGGCTAATAACTTGGAATCCTGCCTTTTTTATATCTGTCTTAAATACTTCATATTCGTAAACGACAATAGGTTTTTTGGCAAAAACCGCCTCCAAAAACTGGTTCCCAAAACCCTCCCAAAGGCTAGGGTAAAGCACTATATCAGAAAAAACGTAGGTATCCCAGAGGCTGTATTTTTTTAGCCCGTTTTTCTTTTCTTCTTCCGAGCCAACCCAGTTCTGAATCCAGCACACATCGACATTAAGATCTGCCGCAAGCCTTTTGAGTTTTTCTACATATTCTTTCTCCATATCAGAATAGTCATTGGGTAAAAGAAGAACGACTTTCCTCGTCTGTTTTAATAATGAGGTGAACTCGATGCCGATCTCAATCCCTTTCCTCGGCCTAACCCTTGATGCTAAAAGCAATATTAATTCTTTACCGGTTAAACCTACGTCCTTGAGAAAATTTTTGTTGCTTTCGTTTTTAATCCAGGCTTTTTGTTCAAAATCATAAGTGTCGGTAATGACTTCCGAATTGATTCCTCGTCTTTTTTTTAATTCTTGTCGTTCCCAAGTACTGATAGTGGTGTGAGTCAGATTTGGTAACTCTGGCGGAAAATAATTCTCAAGGAATTTTTCTAATTTCGAACTTCTAACTTCGAACTTCTTTATTCTCGCTGGATCCCACCAGAAATCGTGGTGAACTGCGACCCCGACTAAGTCGGGGTGATTCTTCAGGAAATTGTAAAAGGCAAGCGTTGCCGGGAGACAAACCGGCAGAGAAAAAATGTTGTGTATGAAGATATGTGAGAATTTTTCTTTCTGCCAAAAATCATCTAGTTTCTTCCCAATCTCGTCTGCAATTTGTTCAACCAATGATCCAACAGGAAAGATACCATTTTGAAAAATTTGGTCTTGCAGGGAGACTATTTCATTGAGTGTTTTATATTCAAAATAAGGTATCCGAAGATCCGCTATCGGCGAACTAGTACCAGCAATAAAAACAATGTCGTGACCGAGATCGTTTAAAATCCTTACTCTCTCCTCTATCTGAAGAGAAACTCCATCTGTAAGACCTATGCGGAAATGGGCAACAGCTACTTTCATTAAGTTGATTGAAAAACAAATGACAGTTTAAACCTCCACCCAAATAAATCCATACGGTTCTAAGGAAAAGTTTTTTTCTTCAAATTTTACATCGACTTTCTCTCCCGATACGTTGTGCAAGGCTAAGATTCTTTCGTCTCCCTCTCCCCGCAATACTGCAAATATGCGTTCATCCAAAGACAGAACTTCCTGTCTTGCGTTAGGATGAAATGCTTTAAACTGTTTTCTTAAATTGATAAGGTCCAAAAGGGAGTGAAAAACCTTAGCGTCTCGACTTTGTCGGTTCGATAACGCTTCAGATATTTCTGAAAACGAAAGATTGGTACG
>MFZO01000023.1:7738-15831 GCA_001788015.1 Candidatus Roizmanbacteria bacterium RIFCSPHIGHO2_02_FULL_38_11
TGCAGATCAAACGGCTCATCATCTTTCCTGTTTATCGCCGACCACCAGGTAACGTGCATTTCTTTAACCGTTTTTTGTCCGTCCGGACCTGTTCGATAAGAAAATTGTCCGCCGTGTTCACCTACCTCCTTAAATATCGACTGGACTTCAGAATCGCTCAATAAGCTTTTAACTGCATGTATATTGATTCCGTCGTGAATGTCCAAAATATTAAAAAGACTATTTTTAGGACTTAACTGCGTCATATTTCTCTGCCAATCTGTCAAATGCTTTGAACTTCGCGAATAAAATGCCTGAAGAATCAAAGGAGCCAAAGGAAAATTGTATACAACTTGAGCTTCGTCTTGATTATTACCAAAATAGCTGATATTTTCTGCAAAACTTGCCGTTGTGGTCTCGGTGATTATAAAAGCCGAAGGACAGACTTCATTCATAATTTCGCGAAACAACTTTAATATTGTGTGAGTTTGAGGAAGATGCCGGCAGGTTGTCCCAATCTGTTTCCAGATTCCCGAAACACCATCCAGTCGAAAAATTCTTACCCCTTTTTCTAAAAGATTCAAAATAACTTTTAAAATTTCCAATAGCACTTCCGGATTTTGGTAATTGAGATCAACCTGGTCGGTGAAATTTCCAACGCTGTAGGTGGTCCAAACGAAGCGTCGGCCTTTTTTAGTCTCAAAGGGAGTAACCAAAGGTGTAACTCTTGAGCGAATAACTTTTTTAAGATCATCCCAGGGGATCTTATCCTCCTCAAACCAGATAAAATAATTTTCATATTTTGGATCGCCAGCCAGAAAGCGCTGAAACCAATCGTGTTTGATAGAAACATGATTAAGTACCAAATCCGCCATCAACCGATATTTTTTGCTTATTTCTTCAATATCGCCCCATGTTCCAAACTCTTTTTTTACCTGATAATAGTCGATTATAGAAAATCCCCGATCCGAAGAATACGGATAAAAAGGGAGTATGTGAACACCATTTAGTACGTTTTTAAGGTGTACATCAAGGAATTTTGACAAAGTTTTTAAAGTGCCATTGTTATCATTCCCGTTCCTTCTGTTATTACTACTCCTTCTGTCATTCCCGCGAAAGCGGGAATCCATATCGCGAAATGAATCGGCATAGGTTATCAAAAAAACATCCTTTTCATCCCAAAAAAGTCTGTCTTCACAGTCTATTTTAACTTTCGCCTCATTTATTATTTTCTCCAACTTATTAGCGGTTTCTTTTCCTTTTTCCTCTCCATAAAGAAAAATGAGTTTTTCTAACATTGATAAATATGTTACCACAGAAACACATATTTTTTAGATAAATTTGATTGAATCCTAGATTTCACGCTGCCATGAATATCACCGCTTCAGTGATATATGGACTGTTATAAAGCTTTGTAACAATATAATCGCTTCATTCTGTAGCATATAATCCATTGTTTCCATTAATACTTTCTTGATAATTGAAACTATGGAAGGCAGGAAAAGTTATTTTAAAGAAAACTCTTTCTGGCATCTTTGCAACAAAAGCATTGCTAATTTTGGAATATTTAAAGACCCTATAAATTCTCAACGCTTTGTTGAAATTTTAGATTACTACAACAATATAAACTCCAAAATAAGGTATTCTTATGCCATCAGAAAAAAAATATATAAATATCAAAATATACTAATTCCTAAAAACGAATCGATAGTAAAAATTTTAAGCTTTTGTATCATGCCTGACCACTATCATTTAGTAATTAAAATACTTGTTGACAATATATTGTCAAAGTATATTAATGATATTGAAAATTCATTCACTCACTTCTTCAATAGAAAATTCGATCGTAAGGGACCGCTCTGGCAAACGAGCTTTCGTTCAGTCCTAGTTAAAACAAATGAACAGCTTTTACATGTGACAAGATATGTTAATATTAATCCAACTGCCTCTAACTTAGTTGATAAGCCCGAAGACTGGTCTTTTTCATCGTATAAAGATATTATCTCTCAACCAGTATTTCTAAAAGATTATTTAACAGAGATTTCCATCACAAAGCCTGAATCTTATAAAAAATTTGCCGAAGACAACATCGATTACCAAAGAAGACTTAAAATGATAAAAAAGCTCATTTTGGAGTAATTTTAGATTATTCCAATGGCCAGTATATCACCGCTTCGGTGATATACGTGGCGTCAGAAATAACCGTAAGCCCAGTAGGAGATGTTGCTTATTTCTTGATCTCTTAGATAAACGGTTTTAGTTTTTACTGATTCTTCGTCTTCGAACCAAACGATGTGGTAGTCGATGCGGTAAATATCCTGTTCGTCGGGAGTGGGTGAAGAAATGATATAATTTATCTCAGTTTCTTTTGAAATGTTATCTCGCTTAATAACGCAATTTTTAAATTCACATTTTTCGATAAATTTTTTATTCATCTCGTTAAGACTTAAGGCTTCAGCTTGCCTTATCGGCCGTTTCTTTTCGTCAACCAGCCAATCATAACCAAACATTCCAAAAATCACGGTCAATTTTTCCTTGGGTACAAATCGTAAAAAGTCTGATATCATCATTTTAAAGTTGTAAGGATATTTGGCCCTGCCCGCCGTAGCTTCAGCGGAGGCGGGTCCAGATGTGTAAGGAAAATTTGGTCCGGGTTCTCCCCTGCTTTTGTGAAAATCATAAGCCATAATCATAATGCCGTCCGAATTCTTTGCCAGAAAGGATAGATCGAATGGTCTCTTTTTATAAAACGTGTCGCCGTATATTGTGACAAAAAATCGCCTATAGTTTTTATTAACCTCTGAATAAAATTGTTGAACGAAATTGTTAATTTGTATTGATATGTCTTTATTTAATGAATTAGATATTTCAAGGTCCAAAACGGCTCCAGCGAATTTATATTCTTCTAAAATATCTAGCGTTTCAGCGATGATTTTTTTTTGAACAGCGTCGTTTTCTAAAACAAATGTATTGACGTCATAGTCGATCATCCGTAAGGTAAGAAATTTTTTCTTACCCTCCGAGTTCTCAATGAAAGCGGGTAAACCTTTATATCCGTCTTCTTGCTTATTTATTCCCTCATAATTTGGCGCAATGCCAAAATATATCAAACTGTCATATTCGGAAAAATCTGAATTCCCAGAATCAAAACTCCAATAGGGCACAAAAATCGACTTAGACGTTATGGATATTTTGTTGATTTGTTTTGTGGGAGTGACTTTTTTTTCCGGAATTATTCGACTATTGTTTTGCTGTAAATAAGTTTTGGCTAAAAAAAATCCCAAAAATCCAGCAAACAACAACAATAATATAATGACAATTTTCTTCATTTAATTATTTTAGCAAATACTGTGGTGGGTCTGCCCCCGATTAAATCGGGGTTGACAAACTTATTTCTTTCCTTCATAATGAAAAAAGATCATCAATAATTTATGGTGAGCGAAGTCGAACCATGAAAATTACCGTTTACACTGTCACCGATTGTCAGTTTTCAAAACAGGAGATAGAATATCTCAAAACCAAAAATCTTCAATTTGAAGAAAAAAATTTAGAGACAAATAAGGATTTTCTTACCGAAATGCTTGCGGTTGGAGACAATTTTGCCGGAACTCCGCTTACTCGGATTGAAAAAGACGACGGACAAAGCATCGTTTTGAAGGGATTCACTCAATCCGAATTTGACGAAGCTCTTGGATTTAAACTTCCAGTTTCTGCAAAAATCGAAACTGCCAGTCCAGCCTCAACACCGGTAAACGTACAACCCGAAATTAATCTTGCTTCAACAACGCCTCCACCGCCTCCTCAAACCACGCCAAGCCAGACAACTCCAGCGGAACCAACTGTTCTAGAATCTCCTCCTATCCCAACGGTGATTGAACCGCCAACTCAGTCGATCCAACAACCGTCCAGTCCTCCGATTACTGAACAGAGCGCACCAGTCATTCCAGATGTTCAACCATCTGTCCCCACTCCCCAGGATGAAAAACTCAACTCTTTGCTTAACGATCTTCAATCAAAATCAGCGCCAAACGAACCTGCCCGCAATGCTTCGCAAAGCGATGCAGGCGGGAATAGTCCTTCCTCAAATGACGTAAATACTCAAAATCCTGCCTCTCCCAATATGCCCTCAATCCCCGATCCTAAATTTACTTAAACTGTTTTTTCCCTTATTTTGATTTGGCGTGAGTAGTTAATATCTAAAAAAGTATTTAGCCGAAATGAAGAAATATTCGTAAAAGACAATCCTGAAATTGTCAATATGACAATTCTATCTTTATAGACTAAAATTACAGATTTCGAGGGTGCTGTTGGAAGAGGTGACAAAGGCAGTCCAGTTGTTGAGTTGACTGATGGTGTTTTGCTTGCTTCGGAATTTAAGGTTGGTACCGATGGTTTTTTCGCTTTGACCGGGTGGGGTGACATAGGCTGAATAGGTATGGTTGGAGATATTCACCACCAGTCTGAAACGATATTTGCTATTGGCTAAGTAAGGAATTGAGGATAAAGCTGTAAAGATACCTCCGTTTCTGGCATCAATATTGCCGCTCTGATTAAACCTGATGAAAGCAGCTACCGAAGTATAGCCACTGGCAGCTCCGTTAGACAGACCAACCAGCATATTTGCATAGGTTCTATTGGGTGTAGCCTCAAAGAAGGCGGTAAAAGTGCCTGTTTTCACAGGGATTGAAGTATTGATAAATCCTCCTCCGTATACTGCTTTTTTACATTCCCTTGGTGTTGGAGTGCGAGTGGGAGTTTTGCTCGGAGTAACCGGGGTTGAAGTAGAACAGGTAAAGATACCACCGTCTGTTGCTCCATAATAGGCAGTACAACCGGAATTGCTTGATTGAACTGACCAGGAATAAGTTGCTGACGTGTCGATAGTGCGGGTAGCACTGGTACCATTGACACAGACCCATTGATTCAATGCCCAATTTCCAGATGAAAATCGGCTTAGACGCAGAATATAATAATTGACTTTTGACACACTGTTCCAGGAAAAACGCGCAGTCCCGCTACCGCAGCTGGCAGAAAGACCACGAGGTCCTGAGGGAGTTGGGGTGGGAGTCCTAGTCGGTGTAGGAGATTTATAGAGAAGCGGTTGAATAGCGGTGGTTGGAGTTGGAGTGGCTAATAAGCTTGGGCAATATTGAATGCATCTGCCGTAGAGACAGGCAGGATCGCAGTTCCCTGAAAAACCGGTACAGAAATTAGGCAAGGAACAGGACTTTCTGGGGGGATTATTATTCAGGAAAGCACACTCACTCGTATCCGGATCAATTCCGCAGACACAATCAGAGTTGGAGCTGCAGGCGTATTTGGGTTCAATAGTAGGTGTGGGAGTACGGGTGGGAGTAGAAGTGGGACCACCGGGAGCAGGAGGACAAACTCCTTTATACCGCCCCTGGCGGCATTCGTTACCGCCGGCCATCGGTGAGTCTTGGGCTGAAGAGGCTGGGCCCGAAAGGTCGTAGACATAAAGCCGGTTATATCTATTCACGCCTGACGGATAAGAATAAGTCGTTGCCATCTCCAATAGGCCGTCTCCGTCAATATCTGCAAGCTCCAGGTTAGACATGGATTCAATTCTCAAATTTATTCCTCCTGGATTTTGGGCGTTTGTGAAGGAACTTGCGTCATAATGATCCAGAGCTTGAGTACAATTAGGGTCGTCAGTTGGCGCGCCTTCGGCATTGTAAAAATAAAGGGTATAGTAATAGCTAGGAGAGATATAGGTGAAAAATTTAGAGTAGAAAGCTTCGTTAGCCCCGTTATTATTTCCATCGCCCAAAGTTACACTTGACAAGCCTGTCTCCAGTTTTATGTTGCAAGGAGAAGAATCTTTATAGGTTATGGTTCTAGGCGAATAGCCGTTGATCCACTGCAGGTTGCTTCCATTGTAGTATGCTGCAAATAAAGCTCTTCCGTTGGTATTGGTACCGCCGCTATTATAGACAGTATTAAAAACTATCGCTTTGCTTTGTCCTTGGAAAGAGCCTATCGCCGGCCTAGAAGATGGAAGATAGATAGAATTTACAATATTTGTCTGAAGCTTGGTGGCAAAGGTCTGGCCGCTTCCTTGTGAGGAGTTATGATTAAATACCCTGACAACGTATCCTCCCCAAGGGTTAGAGGGAACTTGTTTGTGGGTTACAATCACAATCTCCTGTTTCGCGTCTCCTCCAAGATCGACCATGGCAATGCCACCAATTCCAGGGTTTGTGCCGTTGCTGCTTGTGCCGGGAACCGGTTCGTTTATCGCTTCCTGATACCAAGATCCAGATGTTGGAACTTGGACAGTAGCCGAGCCGTTTTTGCGAAAAACATAGATTGACATAGTTCCGTCGGGGTTCTCAACGGCCGCGGCAACTTCTTTTGAAGAAGAGCTGGTCGAGGTAATGTTGCCGGATGCGGGAGAGGTGAATCTGGGCACAAAGCCGCCGCTTCCGCTGACTGTGATTAGCACTTTATTACCACTATTTAAGCCCGTCAATTGACTGCCATTCCATGTCCACCCCAAAAGTCTGGTTGTAGCGTTAGCGTTATGATAGACCGGCAGGATTATTTCAGGGTTACCGTCTGCGTCTAAATCATCAACCAAAGGAGCCGACAGGGGAATGCCCTCGACAAAGGAGGTGTTTAATCCAGAGATAGCCGAGCCGTCGCCTCTGAAGGCTTTAAGAGTCCCTTCCCAGGTGGTTCCAACCCTTCCTGGGACTAAGATTTCATAATAATTATCAGAATCAAGTTTGATTGCGCTTGGGGCAAATTCGCTGGAGTCAATTCCAAACATCCCGCCAGCAACAACTCCGGTTGTAACAATTGGATTTCCACCGCTTGCGGCATAGATTACGAGCTTTCCGTCAGAATTTATATACGATACCTCCTTATTCGGATAGCTAGAACTTACATCGGCAACCAATGGCGTGGTTGGCATATAACTTGATGTAACCTGTTCTTCGTCAGACCATGTAGAGGCTTTGGGGAGGGAAATTAAAGCTTGGGTAGCGGCTTCCGGTTTTTTGATGTTTTGTCTTTGGGCGGGAGAAGAGAGACGAAAGGTACTAAGAAGTATAACAACAAACAGTCCCATCAGCGCAGTCAAAAGCGTAAGAAACATGATTAAGGGAGAGCGGAAAAAGAGCGATCTGGATGGCAGTTGTTTTTCGGGCATAATTTAATAAGAAAAGAGAATATCTTAAATGTAGCGGAAATACTATTGCCTGTCAATATTTAAGTGAGTAACCGTTCAGGATTTGACAAGACCTCTGTCATCCTGAACGAAGTGAAGGATCTCTGAACTTGTTTCAGGGAATCTCGCATACGCGAGAGATTCTTCTCCCGCCAGCTGGCGGATCAGAATGACAATTCTTTGACTATTCCTGAACTGTTACTTAAGTGAAGAAAATAATTAAATAAGTTTGACGGAAAACTACTTTATAGCTTGAATCTCATTTGTGTCTTTGATTAGGGCAAAGGAACTCCTATTTCAAAACAACTGGTAAGAAGTTCTCCCAAGGTACTAGAATAGAAGTATCATCTCTAGCATTGGACCAAGGATTTTGCGCGTTTACCACCACATATTGTTTACCGTTAATGGTAAAATGCCCCCAGATAATGCTGCCCCACGGTGAAGTTCCTTCAAGCACCCATGGAGTCGGAAACGTCCAGTTGTATGCGATCGGGTCACAAACAAATTCGCCGTCTGGACTAACCCTTGCCCAGAAAGCAATTTGATTTCCTCTTCTTACCGATGGATAACTTACAATTTCAACGCTTTCCAGATCGCTACAGTCGGCTGGATGTGTCGGTGTAGGCGTCACGGTCGATGTGGGCATCTCCGTCTGTGTTGGTGATGGTGTTGCCGTCGGCGTGAGTGTAGGAGTAGATGTTTCTGTTGGTGTAGCCGTGTTTGTCGGTGTAGGCGTCACGGTCGATGTGGGCATCTCCGTCTGTGTTGGTGATGGTGTTGCCGTCGGCGTCGGTGTACGAGTTTGTGGATCGTCATCTGTAGGTTTTGCCAATGCCGCCATCAATCCGGGTCGGTCGAAAGTACCTTCTGAGTTAATTCTGTGACTTTGTGCTTGAGCATTGACATCTTCAGCACGGACTAG
>MFZO01000024.1 GCA_001788015.1 Candidatus Roizmanbacteria bacterium RIFCSPHIGHO2_02_FULL_38_11
TCAGACAGTTACTTGGGTAACATTTCTAAATCTAGCAACGTACCTGTAGATTTTTACCTTTAGTAACGTTATTGACCTTGCAATTCGGTATTAAAGGTATGTTGACAAACCTATAGACTTGTGCTATAATACGCGCTAGATCCTAAGGTTCTTCTAGCTCGTCTAGATACAGCTTTAGGATTTTTTTTTGCTCTAACTTTCCTGATAAATTCTGGATTAGTTGGAGTAATCAGTCCATAGCGAATATTTAGCATGCTACGATTCCGATTTTCATCGAGACAATCTTGATCTCGAATCAATTATTCGCAGAAGAGGATTCATCAAGATATATTACCTATGCAAAATCTAATCAAAATACTTAGCATTATATTCCTTTTTCTGGTAATGGCAAAGCCTGCTAATGGGCAAAATATTGCCGCGGACTCAGCAAAAGTACTTTCCACCGAATCGGGAAATTTTTCAACGCTACGTATAATTAAAAAGAAAATGGCAATTCGAAAAATTCTAAATGATTACAACTCTCCGTTTCTTGATTCAACCGAAACATTTGTCTCTACTTGTATGAATTATGACCTGGATTGTTATCTGCTTCCTTCAATTGCTGGTTTGGAGTCTACGTTCGGCAATTTTGTTCATCCTAATTCTAATAATCCTTTTGGTTGGGGAGGTGGCTACATTATTTTTGCAAGTTGGGATGAAGCTATAAAAACAGTTGGACGTAATTTAAAAAAAAATTATATTAATAAAGGAGCCGACACGATAGAAAAAATTGCACCTATATACGCGGAAAGTAATACTTGGGCTTCCAGGGTAAGCTATTTTAGAAACCAGTTTGAATTAGAAGAAGATAAAATCAATTCCGTTTTATCACAAAATCAGGTAAACTTATAATTGACACAGATAATACATTAATCAGTGTGTCATCCCGAATTTATTTCGGGAACCCAATAAAATCAGATCCTGAAACAAGTTCAGGATGACAAAATAAATGTATACTCATACTCTTAAAAAACTAGAAAAAAATACAGTAGAAATCCTGGTTGACATACCAAAAAATACTGTTGAAAAAGAATACGCAGCTTCATTCTCGATACTGCTTTTGAATCTTGAGGTAGAGGGTTTCAGAAAAGGCAAAGTTCCTGCAAAAATAGCCGAAAAACATTTGAAAAAAGAAACAGTCTATCAGGAATTAATTAGGTCACTTGTTCCTCGCATTTACCAAGAAATAATAAAAAAGGAAGGTCTAAAGCCGATAGTATCACCCAAAATAGAGCTTTTGAACGCTAAGGAAAACGAAGATTGGCAGATAAAAATCACGCTAGCCGAAAAGCCGCTTATCCAACTCGGAAAGTATAAAGATGCAATTAAAAAAATCAAATCTGAGCAGAAAAAAGAAGATATATGGGTGCCGGGAAAAAATCCTCCATCTGGCGCACCAAAAGATCTTTCTGAAAAGGAAAAGTCAAAAAAACAGCAAGAACTCCTCAACACAATTCTTTCGACAATTTTAAAAGAAACAAAATGCGAGATATCAGATCTTGTCATTGAAGAAGAACTCAATCACAGACTTAGCAATCTGGTTACAGATATTCAAAAGATTGGTCTAACCGTTGAGGCGTATTTAAAGTCCAAAAATCTTACCCAAGATCAACTTAGGAGTAAATACAAAGAAGAGATTGAACAGACGTATAAACTTGAATTTATCCTAGCGGAATTAGCCGATAGAGAAAATATAAAGGTGGAAAATCAGGAATTAGAAAAATTACTTTCAAATATCACTGATGCGAAAGAAAGAGAGTCAGCAAAAGCTAATTCATATTTTTATGCTTCTGTGTTGCGCAAACAAAAAACGCTTGACTACCTGCTGGGTCTTTAGTATAATTTAGCGCATAATGACAAACACGATAGGTTCTAAAAGCAAGAAGACCAAGCTACACGACAAACAAACTATCGAATCTTTAAAGGGTTTTGATAATTTCTTTGGGAACTACGATCCAGATTACCAAAATTCAGAAGAACAATTTTGGCCTTCGAGAGAGACCAAAAAGACAACTCCTAGTCAAAGAAAAGAGTTTTCTCTTTTTAATTATCAACATTACTACGAACAGGAGATAGTAAAAAAAGAGATTAAACAATTGACAGATGCGATTAGAAAAGAGATAGAGTTTATCAAAAAAGCCGATTCAGCGCTTCTTCAGGAAGTTAAGGACGTTCAAAGACTTACGCTTGAATCACTTCCGGAAAAACCCGGCATATATCATATCCGATTCTTTGAGATTATCTTACAGATCTTAAGAACTCTGAGAGCTAAAATAGGCGAATCACGTACCTGGCTTCAGGCAATGATATCTAAAAAAAAGAAAAGGGGATCGCTATTTGCCGTACGTAGCAAAAAGAAAGGAACGCTTTACTCGCTTTCTCAAGAACTTCAGTCTGCTCGTTCTATTCAATAATAATGCTATTCCAAGTCTCGCAAGAATTTGTTTACCGCGTAAGCCCAGCTGCCATTTGGTGAAGAAGGTGTATATTTAGCCATAATTTTGCTTGCGGTAGTCAAACCCTTATCCAGGTATTCCTTTTTTATACCCGCTGCTACGGTTCTAATAGCTTCATCGTAAGACGAAAACCTTATCACGTTGTTTCCATAAATTCCCCATCCCCAGCAATTATGGGAACCAAAGGGAATAGCTCGACAAAGTGTAGATTCTTGCATAGCTATCGCAGGTAAAAGTCTGTAATCAAAACCATTTTTATCCGACTCTTCGACTATTAAATTTGCATAATCGTAGAGAGGAGAGTTGTGTTTTCTGAAAAATGCTTTAAGGTTGGCGGGTCTGCCATCGGTGAGTTTTGTTTCCGTCTCAAGTCGGCCATAGACAAATGGAGCATTGGAGTAATTAAATTGCTTAGCTAGGCTGTTTTCTTCCTCAATCTCTGCCAGTACTCTTTTGATTGATGTCTCACGATCGAGTTTAGTGGTGAGTTTAGCCAGTAAAAAGAAATTGATAAGAAGTAATATCAAGAAGGAAGCAATATAAATCGTAGTTTTTTTGACCATGTCTTCAATATAGAAAAAAAGAGGTTATTTGTCAACTTTTCTATAATAATAAGTCGGAAAGGGTCTATGATCTATTTTTTTTACAAGTCGATTCTGCCATTCGACGATCTTAAATCCGTGGGAAATGACGAGAGCTTTCTTTTTTATCTCCTTTTCTAGTTTTGGTACGATAAGTTCAATTAATTTCGGCATAAGAAAAAGATAGACAACATCAACTTTACTCAAATCGGTATCAAATATATTCTGGGTACGAAAATCCGTGTTGTTGACAGACTTTATTTTTGCGAGAAATCTCGCATACCGGATTAACAGTGGGTTTACGTCAACTCCAATCGTTTTAACTCCATAGAGACTAGCGGCTCGTCGGCAAACCCTTCCATCTCCGCACCCAAGCTCTAAAAAAATTTGTTTCGATTTTAAATTAGCAGTTTTTAAGATTATATCGACCTCCTTTTGCCGGGTTGGAACATAGGGTGAACCTTTTAGACTGGAATAGATAAATGAAATTGTAAGAGCAGAGAAACCGATAGCAAAAATTAATTCTGCCAAAATTACCAGAAAGTATAAAATGATCCCGATCATAACTATAGTATAATATAAATAGCTCCCGTAGCTTAACGGATAGAGTACGTGGCTCCTGCCCGAAATGCTTTGTCCCCATAGCTCAACGGATAAAGCACTGGTCTTCGGAACCAGGGATAGGGGTTCAATTCCTCTTGGGGACGCATTTCAAAGCAGGCGGGTCGAACCATGTGGTAGAGGTTCAATTCCTCTCGGGAGCACAAAAATAAGGAGATCTCATAACCTAAAGGGTCACTAGCTCAACTGGTAGAGCAACGCCCTCTTAAGGCGTGGGTTCAGGGTTCGAGTCCCTGGTGACTCACAAAATTTAAAAAAATTATGTTTAGGCTGTCCTAATAATAACTCTAACTCCCGAGGTTAGAGGATTTATTTACCCAGCCGACGCACTATCTTAAAGCTAGGCCTGCAGCCTCGCAAAAAGTCGGATCGAACATTCCGCTTAAAGCGGAACAAAGAAAAACGCAAAAATTTTAAAGAACTTTACTGATAATATCATAAGTATTCCTTTGCTTCGTCAATGTATTCTGCTTGATCCTCAGGTGTTAGATCCATTTTCAACAAATTTTCTAAATTACCGATAGTGCTTCCCAACGCCCATTGTTGTCCGTAATATTCTTTTAATTTTGGATCATAACGATCCATCCCCATTTTTCGAAGATACTCGTCTATTGAAAAATGGGGATTATCTAATAAAAAGTTTAAGTCTCTTTCAGATGGAGCAATCATAACTCCATCCCAGTCAACTAGCTTCAGACTATCTTCAGCTAAAATTATGTTTCTACCTGTAATATCACCGTGGGTCAAAACCAGGTTGGGCTTATTATTTTTGTAAAAATCTCCTAATTTTGTATGTTCGGTTATTAATTTACGAATTAAGATTTCATTCGATTCCAAAATAGAGGCAACCTCGCTACCTGTCTTATCTTTATTACCTGCGAGTAGGACAAGTAATTTTTCAAAATCGGTAAGAAAATCATTCTTAAAATTTTCAACAGGCAAATTTACTGTTATCCTATCTTTTGAAGAATGGATTTTAACCATAATATCAAGTAACTTATCAACAAGCTCTTTTTCAAATTTATCATTACCGATGGTAATTATTTCTCCATCAATATAGGGATACACATAAATCTTGCCGGTTAAAACGCTAAAGGAAGTCTTACCTTGAACATCAATGGGGGGAACTACAAAGTTAAAATCTTTCAATTGAACAAGCAATTGATTAACCAAATCAATGTTTTTTGTTACATTTGCTCTTTCGCAATATTTTACAAAGTATTTATTGCCATTGAAGTCTATAGCCAAGTAGGAGTAACTTTCTTCACCTACGGGCTTAAAGTCCATAGATTTGAGAGTTACACCGTAATATTTTTTCAATGCGTCTATGACTGATTGTTTTGTTCTTTGGCTGTCGTACTTCATATTTATATTTTCTCAAATTTCTTATATAATTCATAGTGCTCGCGGTAGCGAGCACAAAAGTCGCGCGCGCTGAAAATAAGCGAGGCCGTAGGCCGAGCTTTTAGATAGTGAGGCGGCTGGGTGCGGTCAGCCGCCGCTACCTTTGAAATACGTTCGAATTTGTTCGAAAACGTTCACAAATGAAAAAATTTGACAATATCATTATTCTCCACGGTTGTCCTCCTAATGAGAAAATGATTACTCCCAAAAATAACAGATGGATGAATTGGTTGGAAAATCATCTCCAGAAAATGGGATTGAATGCTATCGCTCTAGATATGCCAACATCATGGAATCCAAAATATACTAAGTGGAAAAAAATATTTGAGAAATATCCGGTAACTGAAAATACCTTGCTAATCGGACATAGTTGTGGAGCTGCTTTTTTAGTTAGATGGCTTCTAGAGTCGAATAAAAAAGTAAAAAAACTAATTCTCGTTGCTCCAGCTAAAGTGCCTGAAGGAGATGACGATACAAGAAAGGATTTATATGATTTTAATTTACCTTTTGATGCTACTCATATATCGAAGGAAATAGTTGTATTTACATCGAACGATTTTCCCCACCACCTCAAATCATTAGAGATGTATAAAAAAACTCTTAAACCTCGCGTAATAAAACTTGAAAATAAATTCCATTTTCTTTATTTTCAGATGAAAACTAACGAATTTCCTGAATTATTGGAAGAAATCGTAGGATGAAAAATCTTTTATCTTTCATTCACTCTTAAAAAAATTCAATAGAGACTGTTGTATAAATGAATTCAACTCCCGGTGTTGTTTTTTTCAGTGTTTAATTAGGACAATCGAGGGATTTGGTGAAGCCGGCTTTGAGAGCTTCTTCTTCTGTGCAGAACCAACGATCGGAGGTACCGTCTTTTATGGCAATTTTGTCATAGTTGTAGCAGTCCGGAGTATGATAGATACGCGAATGGCTTGCTTCCCTGTAATTGCCTAGTTTAAGTGTCAATCCGTGTGTTTAAAAACGATAAATTTTGTTTTTTAATTTACCCCATAGCTTCTTAAGATCTCTTCTGTTTTTCACCCTCCTAAAAGTTAAAAGCCAGAAGATAAAG
>MFZO01000025.1 GCA_001788015.1 Candidatus Roizmanbacteria bacterium RIFCSPHIGHO2_02_FULL_38_11
GGAACTTGTCCCGCCTAAGGCGGGATTCACATTAAAATATAATATCAGAGCTCGTAGCTCAGCGGCAGAGCGTTCGATTCACATTCGAAAGGCCGATGGTTCAAATCCATCCGAGCTCACAAAAAATTCAAAAAATAGTATTCAGACTTCCCGAGTAATATCTCTAACCCCCGAGGTTAAACTTAAGGTTTTGACTACTTGACAAACAAGAGTCGCAATAATATCATATATCATATGGAGGAAGCTAAAATTCTAGATCAGTCAGTTGCATCAGAACCATTAGTTAGACCTGATATTTTTGCAGCATTTAGAAGAACTATTAGTACAGGCTATTGGAATACTGGATCAGGTGAACAAGACGCAAGAACTGGCAACAGAGGGCATTATGCTTTACCTGCAACAGTAGATAGTGAAGGACATAGTGTTCAAGAGATTTTTACCGTTAGAGATAATGGCAGTATAATTCATAGACGTACAATTTATGGAGAGAAGGGGTTTTATAAAGACGAGGAATTAGATACAGATGCTATTTTATTTGGACCACAAATCACAAAAGGTAAAACAGGTGAAGGTGATCTAAAGGAGCCTGATCCTGATACTTTTTCATATATTCATATATCATTAGCTCCTTTTGAAAAAAATCAAGATAAATAAATTCTTAACTTAAGCTATCCAGAAGTTCTTGGAGTTTAATGGTGAGGGCATAGACACTGCTATCGGCTGTGCCGTAAGAGACAAAAAGCTCGTCTCCAATTACTACATTCCACAAGGAAAAACGACATTCTGAACCTGACCCCAAAAGAAGTTAGAACTATTTTATTATCTAATTTCTTTCAAAAGGCCATTTGCAGACTCAAGGACAATTTCGGTTAAATGTAGATTTTGGTCTTTTAAATAATTTGTTGCCTTAGTTAGCTTTTCATCTGTCAAGTTTAAAACTACTGCTTTGTCAGTCACATCGGTACCTTTTTGTTTTTTTTGCAAAAGCCAGTCTTCTGATGATTCATACTTTTTTTTCAATCGGGGCAACTCATTTTGTAAAAAAGAGTAGGTTGGTTTAGTCGTTTCATTCTCGAGACTTTTTTCGAAGAGATTCTCAAGCTGTATAAGCGTGTCATATAATTCGTTTCTTAAGATAGTTGATGCTTTTTTTCGAGCTTCGAAGATCTCATCCAGGCATTCGAGAAGCTGTTTTCTAACTTTTTTAGAATCACTTTTTTGAAAACTTGATTTAGCTTCTTCTACTTCTTCGATCGCTTCATTCAAACTGTGACCAGAGTAATCTTTTTTAAGGATAGTTAATCTTTGAATCAGCAGATTAAAAAGAGACACAATGTCATTTTGATTGACTGGAAAATCGAGGAGGTTTTCCGGATTAAAAGTTATAGTATAAGTATCTGTTTGCAGGAAAGGAAGCAGTTTATTTATTTCTCCATCGATCTCAAACCACTTATCGTCGGTGTCTGATATTTGTCCGACAAGAACAGTATATCTACCTCCTGGAAATTCACCCTTTATTTTTAGGTTATAATTGCCGGCTTCGGCATTTTCGATAAATATCAACCCGTCTTGTTCTATATATTTTTGACTGCCAAAACTGACTTCCATTTCAGCAGGTGAGCGCAAGGTAAAAATAAGAGAGGGAGAGATTTTTGTAGCGTTTCCTTCGACGATCTGATTTGAAGAATAAGCAATGTTGAGTTTACCTAAAATTGATTCAATTGAAGCTTTCTTGTAGATTAGCTCACCGTGGTCTGAGTGGAGCGTGATTCTATCATTACCAGCCAGAGCGCTATCTTCAACGATGACGTAATCTCCTTTGGTAAAAAGTTTTTCGCTGGGTCTGCCATCTGGATAGATATCAAGAAGTTTATCTAAGTTGCTACGCTTTTGAACTTTATAACCTGACAAGGTTTTGTTTGTTTTATCTCCAGCAATGGTTGTTAAAGAGTTAAATATTTGAGGAAATTCTGGTTGATAATCAAGCAAGGTGTCGTTTTTTATCTTCATTGAATTTATAGCGATTTGATCGCCGTTTTTATCTGTTAAAAAATCATAGACAGGGAATAAATCTTTGGCAACCGGCATGCTGGTTTGTATAGTTTTTTTGTTGGTTTCGAAGTGTTTCCTATTGAGAAAAAAAACCAATTTTTGCATGAGCCAGATCATTGTGTCGTCTTTATCAAAATCTCCCGCTTCAACCAATTTATAAACATTGGCAGTGCCCTGATGAGGAGATCCAACAGTAATTAACCTATTAAAGCTCTCAGATCCGTTTTTTTGTCCGTAGATTCTTCCTACAAGCCCGCCAAGGGAGTGACCAATCAGGTCGATTTGGGAGCTAGTTAAGTTATGAGCTGAAATAAATTGTTTTAAGTCGTCTGCAATATTATCGAGGTTTTTACGCCAGTCGTAGGCAAAGATAAAAAAGTCCTCATCTTTTGTATATCCGAGATTTTGCAAAGATTGAATTAATCCGTAGTATTCTTTGACAAAGGGTAGCAATTTCCAGTCAGTTTGAGACACTTTTTTATTATGCAGCATGGCTTCTTTATTCCAGGACGACATGAGGCCGGGAATAATTATTATCTTATGTATGGCAGGGGTGGGGCTTGGAGAAGGCGTAAGCGTTGGATTCAGCGTTGGCGTAGGAGAGATTTGTTCTCCTGAAGTGGCAAGACTTATTTTTATACCAGTTTGATAGAAACCGGAATAATATAAAAAAAGACTGTTTTGCAGATCTAAAATTGATGGTCCGATTATTGGTTCTGGAAGTACAGTCTGAAAGTTTGACCAATTCGTAGTACAAGATAAATTGTCAGAAGATTCTGCTAGACGTACGCCAAGAGGAGATTGGAAGAAGAGATAATGTTTTCCGTCTTTTGCAAAGACGTTCGGCCCATCGCTTACTTCATTTATAATCGGGTTATTTTGACAGCGTTGCCATTGGGTTCCGTCCTGTGAAGTTGCCTGACAAACTCTGAATCCTTGACTTCCCCAACATAAATAAAAGAGGTGATATGAACTGTTTTCGTATATTACAGACGGAGATGAGATTGCCGTCGATTCTAAACTTCCTGCAGGTTGCAATACTAATTGACGAGAGTTTAAATCGAAGTTTGCACCGTCATTAGATTCTATTTTGAATATTTTAAATGTTTGACTGGTTGCATTTACAGAGGCTACAAAAAATAAAGTATAACCATTTTGCGTCTTTAAGATTGCTGGATCGTGGTTGTCAAAACCTGGATAGACGTCAAGAAGATTTTGACGGCCCCAACTTATACCATCAGCAGAGATAGCATAGATAATCTTAAATTTCGATCCAGTTGTGCTGGCATACCACATTTTGTATTCACCGTTGTCAAATATAACTGAAGGCTGATACTGTCCAATCTCGTTCCAATCTGGAAAATCATTTGTAAATGGAAGAGGATTGCCTTGAGATTTTACAAACGGTTCAAATGCGATTGTCGAATTAACAAGGCTGAGTAAAGTTAAAAAAAATAAAAAGAGGATTATTTTCTTAAACATTAATTCCGGTTTATAATCTCTGAAAGAGAAGAGCAATGGATTATATGCTACAAAAGGTCTATTTTTTCTTTATATAAAGCTCCAAGATACTGCCTTTGATACCCAAATTTAAGAGAGGGGTAAAGAGGGGGGCGAGGAGCTTGTCAAATAGAAGCATTTTAGTTTTTTTAGCTATTGTATTATTTGTCATCCCGACCGAACGAATGTGAGTGGAGGGATCTTTCTCAATCGAGTTTGTGTTGTACGAGATTCCTCGGCTTCGCTCGGAATGACGAATAAATATACTTTTTAAAATTCCCATAAAGTGTTCCGGATAGCTGTATGTGGAGATTTTTTCAACTTCAATTCCTGGGATTTTTTTAAGAATAAAATGAATCGATCTTTGAGAAAAAAGCCAAATGTGATCGGGCGGGGTGAGAAAGGTATAGTTATATTTTTCAGCATTGAAAAGATGGCTGTCTAGATTCGGAGTTTCTATATATAAAATTCCCCCAGGATTTAAAAGCTTTATTACTTTTGCAATCGTTTCTAGTGGATTTACAACATGTTCAATGGTATGGATTAAAGAAATAAAATCAAATTTTGTTGTTTTGTTTAGCTTAAAATATTCTTGAAGAGTTAAGTTATAAACAATATCGTTATATCGACCTGCCCGTCCGGCAGGCGGGTATAACGATATTTCGGCTAAATTTTTTGAGGGTTCCACGCCTATAGCTTCATAGTTGATTTGTTTGGCTTCATCTATGAAATAACCATAGCCAGATCCAACATCAAGCAAAGTTTTGCCGTTAGGATTTAATTTATTAAGATTTTTAAGAATTGACTTTGCCCTCGCACGAATTATCTTCTCATTTGTCTCACCCGCTGGATATTTAAAACTCTTTTTATAGTAATTTGTTATTTGTACAACTGTCGGCTTGGGATAGAGAAAGAGAGTTGTGCATCGAGTACATTTATAGTAAGTATATTTAGCAATTCCATGAAAAAATTTGGGTTTTCGATAATTGCATATTTCGCATTTTGGCATGAGCGAATTATTGAAAGTAGATAGAAGTAAGGCAATGGATTATAATCTACAAAAGAGGAGCTTTATATTATTTTGACAAGATAAATTTTATGATATGCCAATTGTGTGAGAAGTTAGAAGTTAGAAGATTGAGGATAGAGAAGGGGATAGAGATTTTTGAGTGTAAGAACTGTTTACTTGCTTTTACAAATAACACGACCAGTTTGATCCGGTTGCAGCAAAGTGGTAAGGATTTGTATGATTTCAACGGGTATAAAAAAGAAGAAAGAAAATTAAGGAAAAGGTTTAACAGATTGATTGGGATAATCACAAGATATAAAGACTCGGGAAAAGTTCTCGATGTTGGCGCAGGGTTTGGATTGTTTTCTTCAATTTTACAGAGTAATGCGAATTTTAAAGTAGACTTAATAGAGCCGGAACAAAAACTTCAATATGTTAATAAATTAAAGTTTTTACTTTATAAAACTACATTTGAAAAATATAAAAGTAAAGAAAAAAAATACGACTGTATTTTGATGATGGATGTTTTAGAGCATTTTAGTAACCCGATAGCGAATCTGGAGAAAGCCAAATCGCTTTTGAAAGCCGATGGAATACTGGTAGTGCAGACTCCTAATTATAAAAGTTTGATGGCAAAGATCTGTAGTGAATGGGCCTGGTGGATGGTCGAAGATCATAAATTTTTCTTTTCGCCGAAATCGATAAAATTAGCTCTGGAAAAAGCCGGATTCAGAGAAACATATTTTACTGCCTATGAAGACTGGGAAGACTTTAAAAAGAACCTGGACGGAAATTTTGAGGAGATAACGAATAATCTAGTAAGGAAAATTCTAAAAGCAATTTTTTTTATCTTTTTTATTCCTTTTTATTTTTTAGTAAGAAAAATTCTTTGGCAATGTAATTACGGAGGTTTAATGTTCTTGATAGTCAGAAAGAGAAATTAATTTTTATTGGTGTGATTTATATCACAAAATCCCCTTGACATAAAAAAATAACTCAAGTATAGTGAAAATCTAATGTTAGTAAATTTTTGTAAAATACTTACTTCTTTTTTTATCTTCGTTTTCCCTTTATACATATCAAGAGTCTTTCGGTTCAAACTTTTATTTATTTAGCAAATTGGAAATTAATTCATTATGAAAGGTGGTGAAAAATTATGAATATTAAAAAAGCTTTAGTCACAGGAGCAATTTCAGCGGCTCTTTTTGGAACGATGGTTGCGAATGTATTCGCAGGAGCAGGTAAAGCGCCTCTTTATAATGCGCCAGCAAATTTCTCATGTCCAGCAGGTGCATTACCAGCAGCAGGAGATCCAACCTTTGGATTTGCCGTTCTTAACACAACAGGAAACGGCATAGTAATTGCGGAAGTTGCACTTAAAGGCGCAACGCCAAATGCAACCTACGACATTTACGTAAACCAAGATCCAGGTGGCTGTCCAACAGTATCAACCGGATCTTTGACCACAAATGGTCAAGGTAA
>MFZO01000026.1 GCA_001788015.1 Candidatus Roizmanbacteria bacterium RIFCSPHIGHO2_02_FULL_38_11
AATTCTTTTGACCAAACTAAGCATTTAATCATTTTAAGACAAATTCTCTTGTTTGACAATAAGAAAATACAGTGTTAAAACCATATGGCGACCGTTCCTCCTAGAATCAACTTTTTTCCATATCAACTCTAATGCTTGGGCTCATTGTGGTTTTTATAAATGCAGATTGAATATGAGCTTTTCCAACCGTAGACAAAAATGCAGATGCATTATCCACAAGCGCCTTATCTTCAAAAGAAATCTTGCCGATCATCTGGTGGATAATTGGTGCTTTTGCTTCTGTCTTCCAGCGGACAGATCCTTTGGAAAATTTTTTAGCCACTTCCTCCGGTTTATCCGAAATCGTTCCGGCTTTTGGATTGGGCATCAATCCTTTCGGACCTAAGACTTTAGCAAATCTGGCCAACCTGGGCATATACTGGGGGTGAGTAATCAAAACATCGAAATGGAGTTCTCCTTTCTCAATATCGTCGAGCACTTTATCGTCAACTATTTTTACACGGATACTTTTTCCCGTTGAGTGTGGTAACTCGACTTCACCTTTTAAACCTTCTTTGTCAACATTGATATGGAGCTCTACCGACTCGTCGAATTTTGCGTATTTGATTTTCTTGAGCGTTTTAATAGCGTCTGACAAACTTACTGTTCGAGCCAGTCGAGAACTTACTTTATCTGCTTCTCGACTCGCTCCCTTCGTTCGCTCGCTCGAAGAATAAAATTTATCAACTTCCCTTTTAGCTTTCTTATAATTACTTCCCCTTACTCTTTTTTTTATTTTTTTGGCTTTTTCTTTACCTTGCTGTAGTCCCGCCGTTGGCGGGACGGAAGCCGGTCCCTCCAATATCTTCTTGGCTTTTTCCATTTTCTTGATAGCCTCTTCTGCCACATCAACCTGCACCATACGCTCGCCGCCCTTTAGTCCTTGAGCTCTAATCTTATGTTTGTCTCCTACTTTTGCAGATTTTTTTTCGGCAGAACGTCTTTTTTGTTCTTGCTTTTGCTCTTTCTCGACATCTTCTAAGCCGAGAGTTCTTGTTCTGATTTTTCCCATATATTTTTAAATCCTAAATTCTAAATACTAAACTCTAAACAATATTGTTTTGATTTTTGAATTTTTAATTTTGAATTTGTTTCGGATTTAGGGTTTAGTGTTTAGGATTTATTCCACATCCACTCCCATGCTTCTTGCTGTTCCGGCAACGATCTTCCTGGCTTGCGCAAGATCCTCTGTATTCAAATCTCCCAATTTTTCTTTCGCAATCTCTTCAACTTGCGCCTTGTTCAATCTTCCTACTTTTTGCGTATTTGGTTTACCCGAGCCTTTCTCTAAAGATATTTTCTTTTTTATCATTGCCGCAACCGGCGGTAGTTTTGTGATAAAACTAAAGCTTCTGTCTTCATAAACGGTGATAACGGCAGGAATAACCTGACCCTTCAATTTTGTCGTTCGATTGTTGTACTCTTTGATAAAATTCATGATAGGAACGCCATGCTGACCTAAGGCCGGCCCAACCGGCGGAGCCGGAGTTGCTTCGCCTGCCGCAAGATTTAACTTTATTACTGTTTTGACTTTTTTTGCCATATGGCCTCCTCGTCATCCCGAGTCCCGACGAAATCGGGACGAGGGATCTCATTACAACCTTAAGATTAGATCGTAATGGGATCCTTCGACTCGTCAGGTATACCCGTCTTACGCTGATTTGCAAATCATCGGCTTATCAAATCAGCTTAGAGGTGTTCACCCTGAACAGTTCACCCTGAAGGGTATATACTCGAGCAAATTCATTTGCGAGTGGTATACACTACTGTACCTGACTTCGCTCAGGATGGCAAAATTGTTTCACAATTTTGCCACCTGTAAAAAATCCAATTCCACTGGCGTTTCCCGATCAAATATCGAAACCAGCACCCTCACCTTCCCCTTCTCTTCATCAATCGCCTCAATCGTTCCTAAAAAATCAGTAAAAGGCCCCTCGGTTATCTTGACCGCCTCACCGACAGAAAACTTTGTCTTAAACTTGGGCTGTTCCTGCTGTACAAACTTCATAATCGCCTTAACCTCGCTGTCTGATATGGGTGTAGGCTTAAGACCTGCTCCTACAAATCCTGTCACCCCTTCTGTTGTCCTAACCACTAGCCAAGAATCGTCATTCAAAATCATTTTGATCAACACATACCCCGGAAAAACTTTTTCATTTGCTTTAGATTTCTTACCTTTTTTCACCACCACAATTTCTCTCATCGGGATTATCACATCATATATCTTATCTTCCACACCCAGGCTTTTTACACGTTGTTCAAGTGCGGTCTTCACTCTTGCTTCATAGCCGGTTTGGACGTGAATGACATACCACTTGGCATTTGAATCAGAAGGTCTATTAATTTTTAAAGCTTCTTGTTGTTCTTGAGCAATTTGCTTTTGATCCATCAATAAATTTATCTAAACTTCGTTAATATCTCCAATCCCTTCGTAAGGAGAACATCAATTATACCTATGTAAACTCCTATAATCAAGGAAATTCCAATAACCACTATGGTTAGACGCACAGTCTGATTTCTAGTGGGCCAGCTGACCTTCTTGAGTTCATCGAAAATGTCTCGCGTAAAAGCCGGGGTCGGCAAACTTTTTTTATCCATGGATTATAGTATACAATATCAAGTATTAACTATGAAGTGAGAACTAGGCTAGTTTCTTACATCCCATATCTCGGCAGGCCTGCTAGATCCGGGAGGTAAAGTTAAGAGATGTGCTTTTCCTACAGCTTGTATTATATTTTGTTGAACAGCTCCAGGCGTAATAACAATAATATAAGTATCTCCCTCACTATAATCTGTCCCTGTTCTAAAATCTACAGAATTTCCAGACTCAGGTTCAATAAATACTGTTCTATGGTTACCGCATAGATTGCAGTAAAAGCCCAATTTATAAAGCTTTCCTTCTCCTTCTGGCTCACTTTCTACCCCAGCAGGTCCTGATGGTGTCATATAACGCGTAATATATAATATTTGTCTTATTGAGTCAATCTTTGGCGCCGCCTAACCTGAATCGCATCAAGTTAATTCTGCTTAAGAGTTTTTATCGCTGATCGATATTTTAGAAAAAGATACTTACTTCTTACTACTTTCTACTGACTACTTGATACTTTATACTATCTATATGATTAAAGCGGCCGTAATTATTTTCCTCCTAACTACTAACTATTTACTACTAACTACCTACTCTTATGCTCTTGAGCTCGAGTCTCCCCGATTTAAACTCGATGTTGAGAAACCCAATATTGATATCGACAAGAAAAGATCTATTGTCTACACAATAGAATCTCTACAAGGCGCACAAGCATTCAAACGTTTTAAATCGAATGGCTACGTAATAAAAAGCCACGGTTCAGAAGATGATTTAATATTCTTACTTTCACCAAGTATAGTTGACTTGGGTGAGATTTCGCCTGGCCGAAACACAACGGGAGAAATAACTTTGTCTGTTACAAGTCTAAACGATCTAGATTACAACATAAACTTGATCCAAGAGTATCCATTCAAAAATCTTTCCGGAGACACAATACCGCTAGATTTTCTATTGGAAGGAGAAAAAAGCTATCGATCGGTACCAAACCAAAATAACAGCGATCCTTCCACTGTCATAATGACCAAAAATTCAGACCAGCCCGTCAAAATAATCTTTAACATCAACCAAGCTCAATACCAAACGGCAGGAACCTATGAGACAGTTATCGATTTTGTCGCAATACCAAGTTATTAGTTAATAGTTAGGAGTGATAAAAAAAATGGGAAAAAAAATTTTTATTTTTGTTTTAATCCTAGCTACTAACTACTTACTTCTAACTACTAATGTATCTGCACAGCAAGTCTCCTTCTCACTCTCCCCAATTCTCACCGAGCTCGCCATCAAACCCGCACAATCAACCGTTATAAAATACAAGCTCGCAAACCTGGGCGATCCCTCAATTGTAAAAATTCGAGTTCTACCTTTTGAAGCTAAAGATAGCGTGGGCAATGTCAACATTAAAAATGCTTTGGAAGGACCTATCCAATTTGAGTTAGAAAACGAAACAATAAAACTAGAGGAAGCGTTTTTTCTAAAAAATTCTACTTCTCAAGAATTATTTCTAAACGTGCGTGTCTCTGAAGGGACCCCAGCCAAGGACTACTACTTTACCATACTTGCAGAGTCCCAACCTCCTCCAACTCAAGAAGGAGTAGCAAATCTTAGAGCCAAAATCAGCGTCGGGTCTCATCTGCTAATAACTGTAACGAAGGAAGGTAGAGTAGAAATTAAGCCCAAAATAAGTTTATTTCAAGTTGTCCCCAAAAATAAAATTAGACTTTTTGGTCTTCAGATAAGTCTTTTTAACAGTTTTGACAAAATACCGATTGTGCTTTTGGTCGAGAACAAAGGAAAAAACCTCATCAAACCTCAAGGCGAAATCATCTTAAGAGGCCCATTATGGTATTCTAAGAAGTTTGAAATCAAATCACAAACTGTCCTCGCCGAATCGCAAAAGCTGCTATTGCTTGATTCAAAGAACTCTTCTTCTAACGTCGAACATCTAACTTCTAACAGTCTGATTCTGCCTGGTCTCTTTCTCGGCGGTTACAAACTTTCCGCAACCATCTCCTTCGGAGACGGAACTCCTACTCTATTTGCCTCAACCTCTTTTCTTGTCCTACCGATAAAATTTACAGTTCTTGCCGCATTCGTCACTATATTGATAATTTTCTTAATCAAAAGGCTTAAGAAAAATGATGAACTTTAGGCTTCTCTGTCAAGCCCAAATCAGCCTAATACGTTATTTTAATTCTGCCTATCTCTGATTGACTAAAGAAAATATATGAGTTAAACTTTTGCCTATATGCAAGAAGCATCGTCAGAAGGATTAGCTCTATCAAAGGCAAAACAAATTACTTCTGCATTGAGAAATAACCAATATATTACCTTTGTTGGTGCTCCAGCAAATACTGCTGGACCTCTGGATTTTTTAAAGAGGATGGCGCAAAGACGAGGAAAAAAAGTAATAGAGCTTGACATTGGTCCAGACGGCCTTCAGACTACCGAAGAAGCATTTTCTTTAATTGCTAACGGTTTAAAAGAATTAAGCATAGAATTCTCAAGAACGACAGGAAGTCTAGCCTTGATAGACCTTAGTAGGAATTTAAACCGTTTAAAGGATTCAGATTATTTATTTGTTCTAAATAATATCCATAATTTAATGACAAATCCTGCTGTTGGAGAAAACATATTACTTTATATAAGGTCTTTATACCACGAAAGAGCAACTGGAAAATTTAAAAATATTCAGTTTGCATTGGTTGGTGAAAAACATCCCACCGACATAAAACCTGAAAATAGCCGGTTAACTGAATTTAATATAGGTGTCAGATTTGATTTTTAATCTTCCTTAAAAACAAATCCCTGTGCCATTTTGATCTGCCGAATGATTTAATTGCTTCTATATGTTTCTTTGTCCCGTAACCTTTATTATTTTTCCAGAAGTATATAGGATATTCTTGATCTAGTTTGATCATATTATGATCTCTTTCCACCTTTGCGATGATCGATGCTGTGGCAATAGAAATACTCTTCTCGTCTCCGTGAATTATCGCTTTTTGGTTTTTTAACCCAATTCCCTTCAGATATTTTATATAAAAAGCGTCAACCAAAAGAAAGTAATTCAGTAATTGGGTAATTAAGTAATTACGTTTTGGTTCGAATTCATTCTTAATTACTAATTTACTTATTTTCTTAATTACCTCTCTCACCGCTTTTCTCATTGCAATTTGAGTTGCTTTGGTTATTCCGATATTATCAATGACTTTACTTGAAATAGAGGCCGATGCGTAAGCTAGGCAGGACTTTTTAATTATCTTTGCCAGCTTTTCCCTTTTGGCCGGTGATAATTTTTTCGAGTCATTTATG
>MFZO01000027.1:0-16656 GCA_001788015.1 Candidatus Roizmanbacteria bacterium RIFCSPHIGHO2_02_FULL_38_11
GAATAATTCTAGACACTTCTGCCGATAGTTTACATACCGTTCTTTATCCCAAAAGTGTATACCATGTGCTGACCTCCCTACATTTATTTTAATCCGCTCCCTTGTTTTTTTCAACTTGCTTCATTACAATAAATACTTATGGGCATCGTAAAGGGAATCATCGACTTCGTCATGGATATCCTAGAGACTATCGTCTTCATCGGTTCGCTTTTTATTGTGGTGTATTTTTTTATCGTACAACCAAATCAAGTAAAAGGGGCTTCGATGGAGCCCACATTTTTTTCCGGAGAATACATCCTCACCAGCAAAATTACCTATAAATTTAGATCTCCCCACCGGGGAGACGTCATAATCTTCAAATCTCCGAAAAACCCGGATATAGACTATATAAAAAGAATCATTGGACTACCTGGAGATAAAATCGTCATCCAAGACGCGAAAATATACGTAAATGATCAGGTCTTGGAAGAAAATTATATTTCTGCAGAAACAAACCTGTGGGAATCAGGTTATATAAAAGAAGGCAGTCCCGTCAGCGTTCCGCCCAATATGTTATTTGTTATGGGAGACAATCGTCCAAGATCTTCAGACTCACGAGAATTTGGACCTGTTCCCCTTGATGCCGTAATCGGAGAGGTCTTCTTTCGTTATTTTCCCGCCAACAAAATGGGTACGATCATTAATCCGATTCCAAAAATACTACAATCATATCTTCTGCCAAATTTCAAAGTTCTTCATCAGGCTGCGTAATTCTTTGCTCGTGTTTTCTAAATTTCCCTTGATCTCCAAAATCATTTTGCTTTTTATTCTCGTCTGGATTATCTTGAGATTTAAATTTTTCTTTAAGGCTGTAACCTTTTGAATAAAGTTTTCTTTCTCTTGCCGGCTTATATATTGTCCTTCGGTTTTTACCCCATATAGAATATCACGGACAACCTCTTCAGTTGCCTTTACGGTTAACGAATCTGTCAAAACTTTTTCGTAGACTCGAATCATTTGTTGCGCATCTTTTATGCGCGAGATTATAAACAAATGGCTAAGTGTTATGTTATTTGAATAGTATCCGTCTATAACGGCCTCGGGCAAGCGTTTTAAGCGAAGAAGATGACATACATATGAAGATTGTGCCCCCATTTTTTCTGCCAGTTCTTTTAGTTTGATATCTTCTGTTTTGAACAAAAGGCTTATGAGCTTTACCTTTTGCATAATATCGGTTTCCTTTTTTATCGTATCGATAAGTTGATCTATTTCAACTGACGTAGACATACTTTTCGCCTCTTCTTTGCACAAATTTTACTACTCCCGCCTTAAGGGCTATGATTGTAAAATCTCGGCTAAGTTGAGCACCGGGGCCTGCATTTACTTTGCTCCCTCGCTGTCTCAAAATAATATTCCCCGGCTTTACTTTTTGATCTCCATAGATCTTTACTCCAAGTCTTTTTGATTTTGAATCTCGGTTTCCGGAAACTGCTTTTTGAGCTTTTGTATGAGCCATATTAAAACAAGTTAACTAGTTAACGCGTTAGCTTGTTAACGTGTTAAATTTTAACGATTCTTATTTTCGTCAACCTCGCCCTAAATCCCCTAACCTTTCTGTATCTTACCTTTGCCTTAAATTTTGCCACTCTTAGTTTATCACCTTTTAATTGTGAAATAATTTGAGCTTGTACCTTCTCTTTCAAAACCGGAGTCCCAAGTTGCAGGTTTAACTTCTCATCATCAAACTCAGCTAATTTCACGAGCTCAACATTGGAGGCGGGCTTGCTTTCAATCTTCTCGACTATAATCTCATCATTTTCCTTTACTAAATATTGTTTTCCCCCCGTTTTCACAACAGCATATTTTGCCATTTAATTATTATACACTATCAAGGTAAAAGTGCCATACCTATCATCAAAGCGACAAAAGAAGACCCGCCGAAAGAAATAAAGGGAAGGGCGATTCCAGTGATTGGGAAAAGACCTAAATTCATTGCTATATTTATCAAAATCTGAAAAACAAAATAGGATAAAAAACCAACTGCATAGAGAAAATTTTTTTTGTCCGTGAAATCTCTCAAGAAGTACAAAACGAAAATTTTCTTAACAATTAAATAGGTGACAATTATATATAAAATGATTACTGCAAATCCTCCAAGAAAACCGAACTGTTCAACCAGCGAAGAAAATGCGAAGTCCGTATGATTTTCGGGAAGAAAAAAAAGGCGAGATTGAGTACCGAGTCCGAGCCCTCTCCCGATAAACTTTCCCGAGCCGACAGTTATTATGGCCTGTGTCATATTATACGCCGTACCCTGCTGGTCAATCTGGGGATTCAAAAAACTCGCAATCCTATCTTTTTGATAACCTTTCATAAATTGCCATCCTAAAGGTAATATCAGCACTAAAAACAAGCAAAAATAAAATATGTATTTTTTTGGCAGGTCGGAAAAAAGTATGATCATCAGATAGATGAAAAAATACACTGCCGCGTTACCCAAATCGGGCTGTTTAAAAATAATAAAAGCAGGCAGTAAAAAATAAATAAGACTCTGCAGAAAAATCCTAATCGGGTTAACCTCTCTATAATCTCTGACTAGGAATCCTGATATAAAAAGAATAAAAAAACCCTTAAATATTTCTGAGGCTTGAAAGTTAAAAAAATAGAAATCGATCCATCTTCTTGAACCTTTGACTTCCAGACCGATCAAAAATGTGACAATTAAAAATATTATTAATAACCAGTAAAAGAATTTATAATTTGCAGCAAAAAAATTTCTACCGATCTTTTTTAAGATCAAAAAGGTCATAAAACCGATAACGGTATAAAGCACCTGCTTGGTTGCCAGACTTTGTCTTATACCAAATATATTGAAGATGCCGATCAGCGAAAGAAAAAATGAAGGAAGCAAAAGTTGTATCATATCTCCACTTTAAGTTCACTTCCCCAAACTATATCCTTAGCCAAAACTTTTCTCATTAGAATTTCTTTGTCTTTTAAGAACTGTTTCGGCACTGTAAGTTTAATTTTATCAGCCGGTTTGATTCCCAACATTTTCCTCTGGCCTTGGATACGTCTTAAAAGATCGCGCAGCTCACCCTCTATTCTTAACTGTTCTTCTGTTACTTTGACTTCTACTTTTGGATATTTTACCAGGTGCAGGACTGTACCTGGTTTTATTTTTTTATTAACAACTATGTTTTTAACATTTAATTCCTTGAGCACAATATCCCAAATTTCATCTGGGATTTTGGCCGCGTCAAAATCAACCACAATTTCCAATTTGGCAAGGGGAATTCTAACTTTTATGCCTTCTGATTTTCTTATTGCATGACCTGCTTCAACAATTTGTCTTACCTGATTCATATGCTGTTCAAGAGAAACATCAATATAGGATTTATCAACTTTAGGCCAATCAGTAAGGTGTACGGATTTTTCTGCCGATAAGTTTGTAAACATTTCTTCGGCTATAAAAGGCATAAAAGGAGAAAGGATAATCGAGAGATTTACTAACACGTAGTGCAGAGTCTGATAAAAACCTTGCTTATCGGCTTTATCATCAGAATTTACCCAAACCTTGTCCCGGCTTCGCCTTATATACCATGTTGAAAGATCACTGACAAATTTCTCCGTCTCCAAAGCCGCATCTTTTGCATTATAGTCTTTTAATTTTTCTTCAACTAACAAAACAAGATTAGTAAATCTGCTCAAAATCCATTTATCCAAAATGTTTTTGCTTTCAAAACCCCATTTAATTTTATACTTATCAAGATTTGAATATTCTACAAAAAACTTATATACATTCCAAAACATTAGATAAAATTGCCGCCTTACTTCGTCTGCTTTTTTGTAGCCGAAAAGCATGTTGTCCGATGGATTCTGTCGAGAAAACATCCAGCGCATCACGTCAACGCCAATTTTATCAGCGCCTTCGTTAAACTCGATCGAGTTTCCCCAACTCTTGTGCATCGGGCGTCCGTCCTCACCCAATAAAGTCCCAAATCCCAGTACAGTTTTGAACTGAGTGGTATTTTCAAGTACTGCAGATTCTGCAATCAAAGCATAAAACCAGTTTTTAAACTGACCGGGGAATGATTCGGTGATAAAATCCGCAGGAAACCATTTTTTCCACTCTTTTTTAATCTTAAGATACAATGGCTCTCCTTGATTGTTTTCAGTTATTGTAGAATATCCAACAATTCCTGCATCAAGCCAAGGATTACCTACATCATCTATTCGTTTAATTTCAAAGCCACAGTTTGAACATTTAATACATACCTCATCTATATAAGGTTTGTGCGGTGTATATCCTTCAAATTTCCGCCAACCTGAAATTGCTCTCTGTTTTAATTCTTTCTTCGAACCTAAAACTTCAAACCTCCCACATTTCCTGCATTCATAGATTGGTAGAGCCAACCCCCAATATCTGTTTTTCTTGCTGATTAACCAGTCATGCATATTTTTGAGCCAATCTAACTCCCTATCCAATCCAAACTCCGGCATCCATTTAATTTTCTTCGCCACCTCAATCATCCTCTGTCTAAGAGTCATGTTAGAAGTTAGAGGTTTGAGGTTTGAAGATTTTTTATTAAACTTCTGACTTCCAACTTCTAACTTCTTACTTTTTTTGTCCATCGCTATGTACCACTCGTCTTCCACCTTCCAAACCAACTCTGTTTTACATCGCCAGCACGCCGGATAGCGATGTTTATAATTGAAAATTTCATAGGCAAAACCTTCCTTTTCAAGATAATCAAGAATAAGTCTTGGATTCTTCTTGGCGTTTTTACCGGATAAGAACCCTAATCCTTGAAGATAATCTGCATTATCGGCAATAACAGGAATCATCGGAAGCCCCAGCTTTTTGCCTAAACGGAAATCTTCCGTTCCTGCCGACACTGCCGTATGAACCATACCCGTACCATCGGTTACTGTTATCGGTAGAATTCTTTGATCGGTCGGGATCACTGTGTGGAACGTTTTTGGATTTTGCTCAGCCACTTTTTTGACAGCCGGCAGATCGTCAAACGGTCCCTCATACTTTAACCCGACCAGCTGTTTACCAGTAACGTCTTTTAAAATCTTAGGCGTTTTTCCTTTAAATACCCTATTGATAGAATCTTTTGCCAACCATAGATTCCCCTTGTCTGTTTTAACCAACGAATAAACTAATTTTTCATCAACCGCAACCGCTATATTTGCCGGTATTGTCCATGGTGTCGTCGTCCACACTAATAAGTATTCGTTTTGGTCATTTGAATTTAGAATTTTGGATTTGTTTCGAATTTCGGATTTAGGATTTCGGATTTTTAACATGAAATATATCGATTCATGTCCAACAACCTTATAATCTTCAGTCAAGATTTCATGTTCTGAAATCGCCGTTTCACACCTCGGACACCAAGGTACTGACTCGCGACCCTTGTAAATCCAGCCGCTTTCATAACAGACCTGCAAAAAATGCCAGATCATATAGTTATTCTGGTCACTCATGGTAAAGTAGGAGTTTTCCCAATCGGCGAAATACCCGAGGCGTTTCGATTGATCTGTCTGGATTTTTGAATATTTGTATACTCTTTGTTTACATAGTTCGACAAATTTTGCAATCGATGCTTTTCGATCACCAACCACAAGATTTTCAATCTCTTTTTTACCCTTCAAACCAAGCTCTTTCTCGACCTCTACCTCAACCCAGAGTCCTTGACAGTCAAAACCGTTTTGGAAACGCTGCCTGTATCCCAGAAGATTGTAGAATTTTGGCCAAAGATCTTTATATGTCCTACCCCAGGCGTGATGGACTCCCATCGGATTATTGGCAGTGATCGGACCGTCCAGAAAGGAAAAAGTTTTAGTAGATTTAGAATTCTTTTTCAGGTATTTATTGACAACCCCTTTTTCATACCACTCTTTTAACCATTTCTTCTCCATCTCGGGAAAATTTACGTTTGGGTCAACTGGTTTAAACATATTGTTCAAATTCAGAACTAGTCATTTCTGACTGTTCCAGAATACTTTGAAAAGTGCCTTTAGCTATGGTTTTATGATTTGGAACAATAACTGTTAGAATCCTTCCCTCCCTTATGCCTTTTAATTTTATATGACTTCCCTTTTGTGAAACTTTAATAAACCCGGCTTTTCGCAATACTTTTAAAATTAACCTTGCCGAGTAAACTTTAGGCATAGGAGATCTTAATTTCCTCAAGCGAAATATCTCTTAAGGAGGGTAATTTTCCGAATGAAGGCTCGTTCTCAAAATATAACTCGAGAGCTTCCCTTAAATTTCCCAACGCGGCTTTCTTAGTTTTTCCTTGACTAGATACTTTAATCTCATTGCATTTCGCCACATACCAACCACCTTCTTTCCAAACAAGTGCTGAAAATGTCTTATAAACGTCTTTAACTTTTTTCATATGGATTATTTTATAAGATAGTTATGTAATTTGCAATAATTCAATTCTTACTTACCAAAACTCGAATCCATTCAACATCTTGCGAATATTTTTCTGAATTTTGATCGTACCAGGCGATTGTATCTTGAAATCCTCTAATCTTCATAGATAGATTTTATCATGTTTTATCAGGTAAACCAGGTATCAGGCGATACCTGGTGAAACCAGGTATAGGACTATACCTGGTAAAATAAGAGTTATGGCCGACCTGATTGAAAGATTAAAAACTCAATTTAAAGCTAAAAAAGTCCTGGTTGTCGGGCTTGGATTGCAGGGCGGCGGAGTTGGGGTTGCTAAATTCTTCGCACAAATTGGCGCAAAAGTAAAAGTAACAGACAAAAAAACTAGGCAACAACTCAACCAATCCATTAATAAATTAATCGCGTTTGATATAAGCTATACGCTTGGCAGACATGAACTAAGCGATTTTCTAGAATCCGATATCATCTTTAAAGCTCCCAAAATGCGCTGGGACGACCCTTTAATTCGGGCAGCCCAAGAAAAAGGAATAACGGTTGAGATGGAGACTTCGTTTTTCTCAGAGCTCTGCCCTGCTCCAATCATTGGAATAACCGGGACAAGAGGAAAATCAACCACGACAATGATGATTTACGAAATCCTAAAAAAATATTCCGGTCGAATTGTTCATCTCGCAGGCAACATTCCCCAAACTTCCACCATCCAGCTCCTGAATAGCATACATAAAAAAGATCTTGTAGTCATGGAACTTTCCTCCTGGCAACTTTCGGGATTTCACAGGAAAAAAATAAGTCCGCATATAGCCGTCTTGACTAATTTTTATCCTGACCATCTCGACTATTACAAATCGATGGATGAATTCCTTTTTGACAAAAAAGCAATATATCTGTACCAAAAGTCAAAAGATTATCTGATAGCTAATAAGTCGCTGAAAGAAATTGTTGCAAAAGATATAAAAGAGGGTAAAAATATTTATTTTTCTTCCTCAGATTTTCCCGGCAATCTATTACACCTTAAAGGTGTACATAATAAGGAAAACGCCGCAGCCACGCTTGCTGTTGCAAAAATTCTCAACCTGGATCTTTATCGATGTATCGATACATTGACGTACTTTAAAGGACTTCCCTACCGCCAAGAAATCATAGCTGAAAAAGGTGGTGTTGTTTTCATAAACGATACCACCTCTACTACTCCGACTGCTGCAATTAAAGCTCTGGAAACATTCTCTTCGTATTCCATTGTGCTAATACTTGGAGGTAACTCAAAGCGTCTTCCCGCGAATGTTTTAATTGATCGATTAACCGATACATATAAAATTGTGCTTTTAAAAGGATCTTTTACCGACGAAATCATCACCGAATTAAAATATAAGTTTCCTGGCAAAATCACTATACCCTACGACAATTTAGAAGCTGCAGTAAAGAAAGCCTACGATCTAGCAAAACAAAAATTGGCAATTGACAAAAGATCAGCGTGTGTTCTTTTTTCGCCAGGCGCAACTTCTTTTGCAATGTTCAATAATGAATTTCACCGTGGCGACGAATTTAACAGAATAGTTAAAGTATTGAAATGAAAACATTCAAACCCTACAAAAAAAAATTTCTGGGTTGGCTATTTACAATTCCGATTATTCTATCTGTAATTGGACTCTTTTTCGTTTTTGAGGCATCATCTGTTCGAAGCTATCAACAATTTGGCGACAGTTTTCATTTTTTCAAACTACAGATCACGTGGGTCGTATTTGGAATTGTGGCTATGATATTTTTTTCTTTTTTTGACTACCATAAACTCTACTACCTTTCAATTTTTTTTATAGTTGGAACTATATTCCTATTGTTTTTAGTACTTATTCCGGATATTGGACGTCAAGCCGGTGGAGCTCGTCGCTGGATCGATTTCGGATTTTTTAACCTTCAACCGACTGAATTGGCAAAATTAAGCGTAATTATCTATCTGTCTTCCTGGTTCATGAATCGGGAGCGAAAACGATTTTTCTCATTTATCACTCTTCTTTCTATCCTGATATTTCTCATCATCCTTCAGCCTGACATGGGAACGGCTTTTATCGTTTTTTCTCTCGGGATCATTATTTACTTTTTGGCAGGTATTGAATTATGGTACCTGCTTTTTCTTATTCCGATATCTTTCGGAGCTTTCCTGCTTTTAGTCAAAATTTCACCCTATCGCTTGAGAAGACTCTTAGCCTTTTTTGACCCTAAAATTGATCCATTGGGAATAACTTATCACATCAATCAAATATTGATTTCTTTAGGCAGCGGAGGTTTGATTGGGTTGGGGCTTGGAGCATCACGTCAAAAATATCTCTACCTTCCCGAAGCCCACACTGATTCGATATTTGCGATAATCGGCGAAGAATTTGGCTTTATAGGATCAATGCTACTTATCACGGTTTATATGTATCTTATGTATCGACTTTATCAGATAGCACTTAACGCGCCGGATCGTTTTGGCAAACTTCTGGCAGGAGGAGCTTTTGCTTTCTTCAATCTTCAAGCTATCGTCAACTTAGCCGGAATGGTAAATCTACTTCCCTTAACCGGCGTCCCCCTTCCTTTTATTTCTTACGGGGGATCCAATCTCTTGGTATCATTTATCTTGATGGGGATATTGATAAATATTTCTAAGAGGGTTAGATTTTTATAATAACTTAAAAGAATAAATACTCAAATTGTGAGGAACTTGCTGTTTGAGCTGTATTTTGAGGAATAAATTGTTAAGAAATTAAATTAAGAAAAACGTTGAGTAAATAAGACTCCGAAAACACAGCGAGTTAAGTTTCGAAAAATTTGAGTATGGTTTTTCTATATTAAGATCTATGAAAATTTTAATCACAGGCGGACATTTGGGCCCGGCTCTGGCAATAATTGCTGAAATCGGCAACAAGGCACCGATCATCTTTGTTGGCCGCAAATACGCTCTTGAACAAGAAAAAACTCTCTCGCTGGAATATAAAGAAATAGCAAAAAGAAATATACCTTTTTATCATCTACCTGCAGGACGGTTCACCCGTCTATTAAATCTGATGTCAATTTATAATGTTTTAAAAATTCCTCTGGGATTTTATCAAGCTTTGGCAGTTTTGACAAAAATTAAGCCGGATCTAATCTTATCTTTTGGAGGTTACATCGGTCTACCTGTTTGTTCTATCGGATTTTTGCTAAGAGTACCTATATTCATACATGAGCAAACTATGAAACCCGGCCTGGCAAATCGTTTAACGGGATTTTTCGCAAAAAAGATATTTATTTCCTTTCCTGAATCTAGAAAATATTTTCCTCGATCTAAAGTCATTGTGAGCGGAAATCCCGTCAGAAAAGCCGTATTAACCATTCATCGAAAACCATTTGATATTAAAACCACGTCTGACGTAGTTAAAAAAAATAAGCCGGTCATTTATTTTACCGGTGGCTCTTTAGGATCACACAGCGTCAACGCTCATCTAGAAAAAGTCTTACCTCAGATTCTCAAAAACTATATCGTCATCCACCAAACAGGCAGAATCAGACACTATAACGACTACCAAAGACTTATGGAAAAAAGATCTAAATTGCCAACCGAATTGAAAAAAAACTATTATCTAAGAGACTACTTTTATGAAAACGAGCTTGGTTATGTCTATGGTACCTCTAATCTTGTAGTGGGTCGATCGGGGGCAAATACCGTTTTTGAACTAATCGCCTGGCGCATACCTTCAATCTTTATCCCACTTCCTTGGTCGGCAAACCAGGAGCAACTCAAACATGCTCAACTTTTTCAAAAAGCCGGAGTGGCTGAAATTTTTCAGCAATCGGACAATTCTGAAAACTTATTGAGAATCATAGAAAAAGTAAGCGCAAACCTAGAAAGCTATAAAAATAATTTTAAAAATGTAAAATTACTCTATAAAGAAAATGCCGCAGAGATCATCGTACAAACCATTCTTTCAGACTATTCCTCCTAAAGTAAAAATATACCTTTTTATCACCGCTTTAGCATTGATTGGCTTTTTGACTTTAAAATATACCAATACTTATTTTCAAATTAAAACGATTCTTGTTGAAGGAAATATTCCAGGCAACCAAATAAAAGGTCTAGAGAATTTAAAAGGGCAAAGTCTTTACTTCTTGACCGATAGCTATATCGCAGATACTCTCGTTAAAAATAATCCTAACATTCGGCTAGACGAGATAATAAAAGAATTTCCCGACAAGCTGGTCTTAAAGTTAGAATACATTGAACCCGTAGCACAGCTTAAATTAAATGTTGGTTTTGCCGAGCTTTCGGATGAAGGAAAAATACTTAAGAAATTAAAACCGAGTCAGACTCGGTTAAAACAAAAAAATGTCCGCTTACCAATTATTAATTTTTACCAACAGTTTGACTATTACCAAATTACGACAGGAAATAATTTAGATTACGAAGAGATTGTAACAACGCTTTTTCTTTTAAAAAAAAGCCGCGAACTAGATTTAAAAATCGAAAGTATTGATATTAGCGGTTTAACTATGATAGTATTTAACTTGAAAGATAAAAAAATAATTTTCACATCACAAAAAACTAACGAAAAACAAGCATTCGAACTTGAGGCTATTATCAAACAATTTAAAATCGAAGCCAAGGACTTTAAAATTTTAGATTTACGCTTCGATAAACCACTAATCAAATTCTAAAAAACAAATATAATTCTGATCTAGTTTCAAGATTTTATTTGTCATTCTCGCGAAAGCGGGAATCCAGAATTAAATAGATTCCGCATCAAGCTTGCCCTTATGAAAATGGGGGTGCGGAATGACAAGATACTTTATGGCTGACAAAATCTTATCGGCTATTGATATCGGTAGCTCCAAAATTGCAACCATCGTCGGCGTAAGGTCGACCGAATCTCAAGAGCTACGCATCATTGGTTTTCAAAGTTCTTCTTCCAGGGGAGTGAAAAAGGGACTCATAGTCGATATTGACGAAATCACTATGGCGGTTGAAGAAAGCGTGGAAAAGACCGAACGAATGGCAGGACAAAAGATTAGTCAAGTCTTTATCTCGGTCGGAGGTCCGCATATTTCATCGATAAACTCGCACGGAGTCGTTGCCATTTCAAACCCGCAATCTGAAATCGTTGATGATGATGTCAATCGAGCTATTGAAGCTGCAAGGGCAATCTCCATTTCAAATACAAGACAGGTCATCGAGGTAATTCCCCGCGAATACGTTGTCGACGGTCAAGCCGGTATCAAAAATCCTATTGGTATGACGGGAATTAGGCTTGAGGTTGATACACACATTATTACAGCATCCCACACGAACTTGAAAAACCTTAATCGCTGCCTGTCGGAGCTGGGACTCAACAATTCAGGATTCATTTTTGCCGGTTTAGCATCTGCACAAGCCGTATTAACCGACACGGAAAAAGAGCTGGGTGTGGTACTGGTTGATATTGGCGGGGGTAAAACAGATATTTGTTTGTATGTCGAAGGAGCCCTATCATATTCTTCATCCATTCCCGTTGGAGCAAAGCATATTACAAACGATATAGCGGTTGGATTAAGAGTCTCTCTACAATCCGCTGAAAAAATCAAACTTCATTTGAGTCACTATTTTAGTAACAAAAAAGAAATTCAAAAAAAAGATGCCGACCTAAACCTGACCGCCCTGAATCTGCCCGAAAACGTCTCATCTGTAACGCTAAAAAGTCTTACCGATGGAATCATCGCTCCCAGACTGGATGAAATATATAAACTTGTGGAAGAAGAGATCGAAAAAAGCGGGTTTTCAAATTCCATCCCTTCAGGTCTTGTCATCACCGGTGGAGGCGCGATGACGGTTGGGATGATTGAGGTTGGAAGAAAAACTATGCGTATGCCTATACGCATAGGCAAACCATCCGAAATAACCGGCCTCGTTGACGAATTATTGAATCCTCAATATGCTACGACAGTCGGTTTGCTTTTATACGGACAAAAAAATATAATAACCGAAGATGGCTGGAAAAATTTCAACCGAATTTTAAGAGACATTTCTATTGGAAATTCTATCAACAGAATAAAAGATTTTTTTAAACAATTCATACCCTAAAGATCTCAAAATTCAAATGTTAGATGTCAAATCCCTGTCTGCTGACAGGCTGGCAAATCTTAAATCTAAAAAAAGATTTAAAGATTTGAGTTGTGGTTTTGAGATTTGAGTTTTGAGATTTGAGATAAATTTAATGTTAATTAAACCCAGAGTAGGACAACCAGCAAAAATTAAAGTGGTCGGTGTTGGAGGAGGGGGAGGAAACGCGCTGACGTCGATGATTGCCGAGGGTGGAATTTCAGGCGTCGAATTTATTGCTGTCAATACTGACGCCCAAGCTCTTCTCCATAACAAAGCAACAACTAAAATTCAAATCGGCGAAAATTTAACCAAAGGCTTAGGTTCAGGTGGAGATCCTGAGATTGGCAGGCAAGCGGCTGAAGAATCACGCGAAAGACTCAAAGAAGATTTATCCGGAGCAGATATGATTTTCATAACCGCAGGAGAAGGAGGAGGTACCGGAACCGGAGCCTCACCAATAATTGCCGAAATTGCAAAAGAAACCGGCGTTTTGACCGTTGCGGTTGTCACGAAACCATTCGAATTTGAAGGATCTAAAAGAAAGTTTACCGCAGACGATGGCATCCAAAGACTTAAAGAAAAAGTAGATACACTGATCGTAGTTCCCAATCAGCGGATACTTCAAATCATAGATAAGAAAACACCGATTCTGGATGCGTTCAAAAAAATCGATTCGGTACTGCATCAAGGGGTCAAGGGAATAGCTGAATTAGTAACCACTCCGGGCTTAATCAACGTTGACTTTGCCGATGTCCGAACTGTCATGAGCAATGCCGGGACTGCCCTCATGGGGATGGGTATTGGCAGCGGAGAAAAAAGAGCTATGGCTGCGATAAAACAAGCAATATCATCTCCGCTTCTTGACGTTTCAATCGAAGGAGCCCGCGGTGTTCTCTTCAATATTGTAGGTGGTCCTGATTTAACCATGACCGAGATAGACGAAGCGGCCTCCATCATCGCAAAAACGGTAGATCCAGACGCAGATATTATCTTTGGTGCGGTAATCGATGAAAAATTGATGGATCAAATAAAAATTACTATCATCGCAACCAAGTTCGACGACAAAAGATTGAGGCTTTTCAGATTTAAGCGTGAAGAGGTTCCAGAAGAAGTTGAAAAAAAAGATACTACCACTACCTCAAAAGCCACGCTTGAGGAGGACCTCGAATCAACCGACGAAGAACTACTGGAGGCCGAATCCGAATTCGATATTCCTGCTTTTTTGAGGAAAAAGTGATCACATAGCTTCCTAGTTCTTATAATCCAAAAAAACCGTCTTCTTCTGCTATTCCTGGTGCGTCTCCTGCCATCATCCTCTTTAACATATCTTCTTGTTCAATTAACAATTCTTTAAGCCTGTCTGAATTAAGCACTCTTCCAGCCTCAATTTCTTCATAGATTTCGTAGACATTTAAATGTACGCCGGCTTGGGTAAGCACTTGAATCATTCTTTCAAGCTCTTGTGCGGTTGGAGTATCATTTAATATTTTTTGCTGCAATTGTACAAATTGCTTACTCCGAATCGGACCAACGTTGCTTTTCATACGTCGGTGTAATCTTACAATTCTTGTAATAATAGCGCGTAAATTTATTTGACCGTAATCCGGAAATAGCCTTGACAGTTCATCTAAGCGAGGCGAATCAACGGGTCGGATATCTCTGGTAGCGGCAGACCAACACGCGCTTAATGTATCATTTTCTATAGCAGGTAGACCTTCAAGAAGCCTCATCGCTCTGTATGATTGAATTAAATTATGAGGTAATATTAAACCCCAAATTTCTAGATTTCGTTTTTGAGGATACATTGCGCCTACCCCTAATGAAGAAACAAACCCGCCCGTGTCAGTCCCAACGAATGGAATCACTAAGGCGGGATGCCCCAAAACTAACTTCTCCGATCTTTCTCCTGTCGCTAAAATTATAGCTTGGTCTTGCGAGATCTGTTCTCGATTTGGTGCTTCTGGACGTGCCATTTGGGAGACAATTCTACTACAAGTCTTGAAAAAAATCAAATAATTTAAGAAATATAAAAAAATTTTTGAGATAACTAGGAAATTGACTTTGGATTTTATTTCAAGTATTTTCTTATATTCTCATTATGCTCCTCTAGATTTCTGGCGAAATGGAGGTGGCCGGATTTATCTGAAATATAATAGAGATAGGGAGAGTTTGGGTTCGCCCCAATCACAGCTTGAATAGATGCCAAACCAGGATTTGCTATCGGTTCAGGCGGAAGTCCTGCATTCTTGTAAGTGTTGTAGGGAGAATCTAGAGCAAGATCTTCCAGGGAGAGCTGTTGTTTCCACCAGCTTTTCTCTTCAGACTGATAACCTAAAGCATACTGTACGGTTGCATCAATATCCAGTTTCATTTCATTTTCCAACCGGTTAAGCAATACGCTGGCAACTTTTGGACGATCTTCGGGAAAACGCGCTTCCCTTTCAACCAAAGATGCTAACGTAACCACTTGTTCAACCGTAAAACCCTTAATTCTTGCTTTTTCCCTTAATTCATCACTGAACCGCCGATTAAAGTTATCTTCAAAAATTTTAATTACGGCAACTGCCGTTGCACTTTTTGGGATAAGATAAGTGTCGGGAAAAAGATACCCCTCTCTTGCGTATTTAAGAAATTCTATCTCCGGGATATTGAGACTCTGAGAAACCTGTTGGGCAACTTCTTCTTTTCTCATCCCTTCAATGATAGTCAGCCATACGTCCAAAGTACCGTGGGTGAGGGATTTTGCAATCTCATGAGTGTTCAGGGAGGGGGAAAGTCTAAAATCACCCGCCTGAATCTTTCGTTCAATCCCCAACCGCTTCACGACTAAGTAAAAAACTACCTTGTTACGGATTAGTTTCTGATTGGCTAAATTGTTTGCAATTTCGCTTAAGTTTTCTCCCGGTCTGATGACAAAGATTTTACTCTCACTGCTGCTTTTATCGACGGGAAGAGTTCCCTCTTTGTAGTAAAGGTAAAAAGCGATAACGAATACAATAATTAAAATTAACAATATAAAAATTCTTTTCATAAAATTTTACTAATTGATTTCAACGTTTACCTAAATTTTAGTCAGGTGGCGCGATTGGAAGGGGTCACACAAGCGCGCAGCGATTTTTCCAGCCTGTCGCTGGTCGCGAGCACTTGTGGGAAGGAAAATCGCGACAGAATCTGACTAAAATTAAATGTGCTGAAATAACCTTTACGATTCTATCTCGTATACAGGAAAATTTCTAAAGCTGATCTCCGCTTCTTTCAAACGATATTTGTCACTTGAATAAAAACGCATAAGCGGCTCTCTTTTTTCTACGAACTCGTCCAATTTCTTAAAAAGGTAAATTCCGGCATACTTATCACTCGGCGCCCCCAAAACTTTTGCCAATGTATTCAGATTATAGTTGTTGATTTCCCTAATTTTACCAGACCAGGTAGACCGAATCTCTAAAATATGCGATTTCAGCTTAAAAGTATCTGATGATATTTGTTCGTTACCATGCTGAGCTTTTATAATCTCTCTAAACTTTTTGAGCGCCAATCCTTGGGTTAAAATACGCGTCGCCTCATCTTCACCCCTCCTTTTTCCTGGCATATCTGCAAAACAGAGATCCAAAAGCTTTCCGGCCAACCGCAGGGCCTTGGCTTCAAGTTTTAGGGGCCTATCTTTCTTCTGTTCCAAAACGTACAAAACATCTCTTGCCTCAAGTGCCGGACCTACTCCCCTGCCTGCCGGTTCTAAAGTCTCGTTAACATCAAAAACCACTTTCATATGAAATCTGTAAGCCAGTTCTTTAAATTTTTCCCTTATTTTATCTGCATCATAAAAATGACGAATTTTCATAGTCTTTCCTACCGGCACGTCAAGTACAAGATGGGTTGTTCCGATGGCTACCTTTTTTGCCATGATCGAAACGATTATCTTATCAAATGACTCAAAAGAAAGCGGTTCCTCAATTCGAATTATGATGTCGTCGGCAGGCGCAATTCCTAAATGTCCTCCCCAAACAATACACCCCCCTACGTTATCAACAATCCTCTCTATATCTTTGGGCGAAAATTTTACCTTTGCTAAAGTTTCCATCACATCGGCTGTGCCGGCGGGTGAAGTGATGGCTCGAGAAGAAGTCTTGGGAATTTTTATACCTGCTGCGGCAATTATCGG
>MFZO01000027.1:16676-19471 GCA_001788015.1 Candidatus Roizmanbacteria bacterium RIFCSPHIGHO2_02_FULL_38_11
TGGTTCCGGCCACTCCTCCGGTTGAATGTTTATCTGCAACGACACCTTTAAAATGAAGTTTTGTACCAGTTTCGACCATAGCCTTTGCTAAATAATATAATTCATCAGGAGTGAAGCCTTCTTTGAAAGAAGACGCAGCAAAATATGTCGTTAAAACGTCACTCAATCTCCTATGGGCAATCTCATCCATCAACGTATAAATTTCCCTGTATGTCAACTTTTTTCCTAAAAGCTTCTTCTGAATTGATTTTATTGCCTGAAGCTGTTTCTCGCTATTCATATATGGTATAAAATTCTATAATTTTTTTTCTGTATTCTCTTGCTTTCATAAAAAGTTTACCAACCAAGTAGATTTCTCTGACATCCAAAAGCCAAGACAGAAATAGATAAAGGATTAGATACATGAGCCCTCCTACTAAAAGTAAGAAAAACACATTGATCGTGTAGGAAGTATTAAATATAAGTTCGTCCATAAACTTCATCGAATAATAAACGATTACTGAAGAAATAAGCGTGGCTAAAACCATCTTTATCGATTCGACGACAAGAAGACGAAAATCCAAACCGTCAATTTTTTTAGCGAGAATCAGAAATAAAACAGTTACGTTTAAAATCATAGCCAGGGAGAAGGAACCTGCAAGATACCAAACCGGGAGTTTAAATATCAAAACAACTACTAGGCTCAAAATAGTATTGATACCAATAGTACCCATGCTTACAAAAAAAGGCGTCTTAGTGTCCAAAAAAGCATAAAAACAGCGTGTTATAAAATAGTAAATCGTATGAAATGGGAGGGAAAACGAAAAAAATGACAGCGTTATAGCCGTAGCTACTGTCGCTTCCCAATCAAATTTTTGCCCACCAAAAAACAAACGTACCAGCGGAGTACGAGCAAAAATAAAAAAACTCGTAATTGGAATCGTAAAAAAGAACAGATTCAAAACAGAATCAACGACAATTTTCTTGAACTCTTCGAACTTTTTATCTTGATAGACTTCGGTTAGATAAGGCAACGAGGCCTGACCAAAAGCGACTCCGATCACCGAAACAGGAAGAAGTTGAAGATGCTGGGCAAAGTAGAAAATCGTGTAAGATCCTGCCCCCAAAAGTGTTGTCAGTATAAGATCAATCGTTGCGTCGATTTGGGCAAACACTACGGTTAAAGCGCGCGGTACGACAATTCTAAAAAAATCTAGCATGCCTGAGGTTTTTTTTAATATGAACGAATAAGAAAAGTTTGAACCGCTAAGGACTGGCAACTGAACAAGCAAAAATAAGACAGCTCCGATCATAACTCCAAATATCGGGGCCAAAAGATAAAATCTGGAGCTAAAAAATATGGCGCTTATAATGATGGCGAGATTATATAAAATTGGGGCAAGAGCAGACAAAAAAAACATTTTATTGGCTTGTCCTATTCCGGTCAAGAAATTGCCGATGATCAAAAAAGGAAGCTGACCCAGAAGGAGAAACTGTGAATACAAGATAACCGCCTCAATTTTTTGATTGTCAAATCCGGGTGTGATAAGAGGAACTATAAAACCCATCGACAGATAAAGGATAACAATTAGGCCCCCCATGACAATCAAGATTAGATTTATGATCGAGGAAATATTGACGTTTAATTCTTCTTTGTTGCCTTGATATTTGATAAAAATAGGTATGATTGTACTAGTCAAAGCCCCGGTGATCAAAATCTCAAAAACAAGATCAGGCAAACGAAACGATGCAAAAAAAATATCCAACTCCTCTTTGGTAAAAAGACCGGACAAAGTTCTATAACGAAAAAAACCGAATAAGCGAGAGATAACAATCATTACGGAGAGCATCATAGCCGATGAAAACATACTCGTCTGTTTGGCAAGAATAAACTGCCTCGTCCTGTCAATGATTTTATTCATATCAATGTTATTATAATCTAAAGTTTAGAATTTTATCACGCAGAAAAATTGAATTTGATATAACTTTTAGCGCTTCTTGTTTACAAATACACTACATATCCTACTTGACAATATGTAAAAAATGGCGTTAAATGGTTATATATGTTTTTTATTGGGGAATATCGGGTAACATTTTCTGGGCAAGGAAGAATAATTATCCCCAAAAAAATAAGAGAGGCTCTGGGTACAGGTAAAGCATTTACTCTAACAAAAGGTTTTGACAGCTGTCTTTCTGGTTTCAGAAACACGGATTGGGAAAAAGCTGCAAAGGAATTAATTAGCCAATCATCATTAGAGGTGCAGAAGTCAGAGACGAAAAGACATCTTTTTTCTAGCGCAGCAATAGTTGAGATTGATAATCAAGGCAGATTTGTGATTCCAAGAACACTCATGGAATACGCTGGACTAAATAATAAAGCTGCAATTATCGGTGTAGGTGATCACTTTGAAGTTTGGGATCCGAAGAAATGGGACGAATATATTAAGAAAATAAAACCTTAAAGATGCATACGCCTGTACTTTTAAACGAAGCAATTGAGGGATTAAATATCAAAAGAAACGGATTATATATAGATGCGACCGTAGGCGAAGGCGGACATTTGATTGAAATAGCAAAACGGGGCGGAAAAGTCTTGGGAATTGACTGGGACGATGTTCAAATTAAAAGTTTAAAGTTAAAAGTTAATAATGAAGTATCACGTCATCCTGAATTTATTTCAGGATCTGAATCTAAAAAACAGATGCTGAAACGAGTTCAGCATGACATTAAAATCGTTCAGGGAAATTTTGCAGATATTGAAAAAATTGCGAAGGAAAATAACTTTTATCCTGTCGATGGAGTATTTTTTGACTTAG
>MFZO01000027.1:19477-19569 GCA_001788015.1 Candidatus Roizmanbacteria bacterium RIFCSPHIGHO2_02_FULL_38_11
CGATGATTCAGATTAAAAAATCAGGTCGGGGCTTCTCCTATAAAAACTTGGGCGAGCCGCTTGACATGAGAATAGATATGACTTCGGATACA
>MFZO01000027.1:19579-24817 GCA_001788015.1 Candidatus Roizmanbacteria bacterium RIFCSPHIGHO2_02_FULL_38_11
AATTAGTTAATAGTTTAAATCAAAATGACTTATATGAGCTTTTTGCGCGTTATGGTGAAGAAATCAATTCTTTGGCAATTAGTCAAGCTATTGTTCGCGCCCGTTCCCTAAAAAAAATCGATACCGTCGCTGGACTAATCAAAATAATAGATAGGACGATCGGGGAAAAAGATAATCGAACCTATGCCAGGATTTTCCAATCTTTACGAATCGCGGTAAACGACGAGTTTGAAAATTTAAAAAAGGGGCTTGCAGGGGCCATGAGAATACTCAAAGAACATAGTCGAATTGTAGCTATCACGTTTCATTCCCTAGAAGATAGAATCGTAAAGCAATTCATTAGGAATAACAATCTAAAGCAATTGAATAAAAAAGTCATTATGTCAGGAGACAGATTAGAATTTGAAAGGTCGGCTAAGCTGAGAATTATCGAGGTGTGAAAATATGAAATCATTAACTAAATATTTCATTTGGTTTATTTTCGCTATTTTGTTGACCGGTAACGTTTTCATCTTTCTCAATAGCATAAAACTAAGCGATGAAATTAACCACTTTGAAAAAGAAACCAAAAACCTGCACCAAGAAAATTTAAATATTGAAAACAAAATTTATGAAGTTGATTCTCTTCAATATGCAGCTTCTATGGCTTCAGAATTAGATTTTACACAAAAAGCTGAACCCGTATATCTTGAAAATCTCAAATATGCTAAAAGTCAATGAGTATGATAAAACCAAGACTTTTATTTATTATTTTGTTAATTTTCTATCTTTTAATAATTGTAAAATTATTTCAACTTCAAGTACTTAATCCAGCCTCCACCCATACTACATATCTAAAAACTAATCGAATTCCTCCCGAACGAGGCAAAATTTATGACCGAAACAGCCAACCATTGGCTGTAAATAGACCCTCTTTTCTTCTTTATATTGAACCCAAAAAAATTGAAGACGCGAGCGAGTTTGTTAAAAAGATTGATGCTATTCTACAGCTAGGAGAAGCGTCGCTTGCCTCTAAAATTGACAAAACTAAAAATTGGGTGGCCGTTCAGAGCGGGCTTGACAAAGATAAAAAACAAAGACTACTTGAGTTTAAGTTAAAAGGCTTAGGTTTTGAGGATAGATTCCAGAGATATTATCCTGAAAGTTCACTCGCTGCTCATCTTCTTGGTTTTGTCGGTAAAGACGTTCAAGGTGAAGACGTAGGCTATTTTGGAGTTGAGGGTTATTTTAATAAGGATCTAACCGGGTTACCGGGAATTATAAAGAGCGATAGAGACTTACTAGGTAGGCCGATCTTGATTGGTACTCAGCAAAAACTCGATCCGGAAAATGGTAGAGATCTTTATTTAACTATAGATGAATCTGTTCAAGAAACTGTCAAGAAAAAGCTTCAAACAGGAATCGAAAGATATAAAGCCAAAGAAGGCTGCATATTGGTAACCAACCCCCAGACGTTAGAAATGTTAGCTCTAACTTGCCTTCCTGATTTTGATCTCGATCGATATTACCTTTTCTCTGAAGAATTTTTTAGAAATCCCGCAATATCAAATCTATATGAACCAGGCTCCACATTTAAGCCCTTTATTATGGCAGCCGCTCTGGATAATAAAAGTGTCCAACCCGATGATTTCTATGACGAAAAAGGCCCCGTTGAAATTGGGGGATATACGATAAAAACCTGGAATAACAAATACGAAGGCCAAATCTCCATGACTGGTATTATTGAAAAGTCGTCAAACGTGGGGATGGTATATGTTGGTGAACGACTGGGATATAAAAATATTTATTCCTATCTCAAGAAATACGGTTTTGGTCAAGCAACAGGTATAGATCTTCAAGGAGAAGCGGACGGCTATCTTAAAGAAGAGTTTGCCTGGTATCCAATCGATTTTGCTACGGTCAGCTTTGGCCAAGGAATTGCCGTTACCCCAATCCAGATGGTCCGAGCTTTTGCATCCTTGATCAATGGTGGGAAATTGTTAAAACCGTTTGTCGTTCAAAAGATTTCATCGGGCAACGAGGAAAAAAGTATTGACTCCAAAATTGAAAGAAAAACGATTAGTGCCAAAACATCTGAAATGATAAAAAAAATGCTTCATTCGGCAGTGGAAAACGGTGAAGTCCGTTGGGCAAAACCTAAGGGATATCAGATCGCGGGAAAAACCGGAACAGCCCAAATTCCTATCGAAGGACACTATGACCCGACAAAAACTGTGGCGTCATTTGTCGGGTTTGCACCCGTTTCCGACCCGAAATTTTTGGCGCTCGTCATCCTTAGGGAACCTCAAACCTCTCCCTGGGGTTCAGAAACTGCCGCACCCTTATTTTTCGAGGTGGCTAAAGAACTGTTAGTTTACTATAATATTGCACCAGAGTAATTAAAATTTATAGAAATAAATGCTACAAAAACTAAAAAACTTTTACCATCTTTTCCAAGCTATACTAGCCAATATCTATTATGGTTTTCCCAGCCACAAACTTAAAATTATTGGCGTAACAGGTACAGATGGGAAAACAACGACAACTCATCTCATTTATCATATTTTAAAATCAGCCGGAAAAAGTGTATCGATGATCTCATCTATCTATGCAAATATTGCCGGAAAAACCTACGATGTAGGTTTTCATGTCACAACACCGGATGTTTTTCCACTTCACAAATTTTTCCGTCAAAGCGCCAATAGCGGCGACGAATATTTTGTTCTTGAAACAACATCTCATGCTCTTGCTCAAAATAGGATTGCTTTAATTAATTACGAAGCCGGGGTGCTTACTAACGTAACACATGAACATCTGGACTTCCATAAAAAATATGAAGAATATGTTAAATCAAAGGCGATTCTATTAAACCATTCAAAAATAGCTTTATTGAATGCAGACGACAAATCTTTTTCTCTTCTTAAAGATATTCTCAATAAAAAATTCCGTACCTACGCATTGAAGAATAAGGCAACCTATAGAGTTGATCTGAATAAAAAATGGGGATTAAACCTTACCCAATTTAATAATTATAACTATCTAGCTGCCTACTCGCTTTGCAAAATTCTAGGTATATCAGATAAAAAAATTACGGAAGCTCTGAAAACTTTTAAACTTCCACCTGGTAGATTAGAGGTTGTAACAAAAAAGCCTATAACAGTAATCATTGACTTTGCCCATACCCCTAACGCATTTCATGAAGTGTTAAGTGAGGTAAAGGAACGACTTGTGAAATCTAACAATCGATTGATACACGTTTTTGGCCAAGCCGCTAAAAGAGACAGCTCAAAAAGGCCATTCATGGGTGAAGAGAGCGCCCGTTACGCTGATATAATCATCCTAACAGAGGAAGATTACCGTAACGAAGATCCTGAAAAAATATGTAGAGAGATTGCGGTTGGAATCAAGAAAAAAGAGTTCAAGTATATTCACTCCAATCAATTGATTAATTGGAGTAACAAATGTTACACAACAATCATAGACCGAAAGAAAGCAATAGAAAAAGCAATAGAAATTGCTAAACCCGCTGACGTTGTTATTTTGACAGGAAAAAGCCACGAAAAAAGCCTTTGCAGAGGAAAAATAGAATATCCATGGGATGAAAAGAAAGCAGCACTAAATGCATTAAAAATCCAAAATACTAAATTCGAAATCCGAAACAATACCAAATGAACAAAATTCAAATTACAAAAACAAATAAGTTTAGAATTTTGAAAATTTGAATTTAGAATTTGTTTAGAATTTCGTGCTTCGGATTTCGAGTTTATTAAATATGATTACCTACAATCCCGACCTTAAAATCTTTTCCTCAACCAAGATAAACGACAAGACTTATTTCTCCGGCTTCAGCACTTCCGATCTGGGTGATGCTAGAAATTTGAACACTTTTACTGATTTTTTCAATCAGCAAAATATTCCATATAAAAAGTTGGTAATACTTCAGCAGATTCACTCAACTAATATTGAGTTCTCAGAAAATTTAAAAACCGAAGATAAAATAGAAATGATTGAAGACACCGACGGAGTTATTACAAAAAACGCTGGGGTTATATTAACTATTCGTAACGCAGACTGCGTCCCGCTACTATTTGTTGATAAAGCGAGCGGGATCATTGGGATCACTCATCAAGGCTGGCGTGGTAGCCTAAAAAAAATGGCGGCCAAAATGGTAAGCCTGATAACAGATGCTGGAGCTAAAAAAGATAAACTTATTGTTGTAATAGGTCCTGCAATTGGAGCCTGTTGTTACGACGTTAACGATGACCTTTACTATAACTTTTTGGAAGAGTTTGACGGATACTCTAACAAAGTTTTTATGATGAAAAAAGGGAGATGGCACTTAAATCTGGCGCACTTAAATTATTTACAACTTGTGGAGTCTGGAGTGAAAAAAGAAAATATCGATTTTTTCCCATTCTGCACAAAATGTGACAATAAGCGTTTTTTCTCTCGCAGAAGATCTGGAACAGAAAGTTTTGAAGAAATGTTTAACTTTGTTATGAAATTAAAATAAATAATGTGAAAATTAAAGATATCTTTTATGAAAACGAGGCAAAAGCAATTTTTTCACTTTCGAGGGGGCCGTCCCGCCTAAGGCGGGATGGTGAGACTCACGTGTGATAAAAATTGCGTTGCCGAGTTTTTTCAACTATATTAGTTTATCCATTGAACAAACTCGCAGCCGGTTGCCTCTCTCTTCTGTGCATCCCACTTATTGGTCGAACATTTCTTCAGTTGCTTACCGCTTGCAGCTGTATATAACACTAACTTGTTTCCGCATTTTGGACAATCTTCATCTAAACTCTCAGTAGTTCCCTTTACCCATTCTACATAATCGCAACCGCTTGAAGTCCGGGTTTCGGGATCCCATTTGCTGGTCGAACACCTTTTTAACCGTTTATCAAATCTGGTCACAACTAAAAGCAGAGGTGATCCGCACTTTGGACATTTCTCGTCTAATTCCTTGGGTGGAACGTCAAACCATTTTACATAAGGACACCCCTCCACTTTTTTTGTCTCAGCATTCCAACTTCCAGTAGAACATCTTTGCATCTGTCTCCCTGATTTTGTAGTTGTAATCTCTCCCAAGGCTGATCCGCATCTTGGACAAGTGTTATCTGTATCAGTTTGGTCTTGCATAATAGTCTATTACTTTTTATATCTTAAACTTTGACTAAATTCAATAGTATTCATTTAAAAATAGATTATTTAAGGGTCTAGTCTAGCAAACTTCTAACTATAAGATATATTTTCTCATGA
>MFZO01000028.1 GCA_001788015.1 Candidatus Roizmanbacteria bacterium RIFCSPHIGHO2_02_FULL_38_11
CCTTCTTCCACATCTTTTTTCCCCTTTTTATTATCCTGTTTTTTTTCACCTTCCGGTGGGGTAGGTGGAGGAGTTCCTTGAGGTCCCTGTTGTTTACCATACATCGCCTGCCCAATTTTCGTCAGCGAATCGGACAAATCTTTAGTCTTTTCTTCCAACTCCTCGCTTGTTCCCTTGTCAAGAATCTCCTTTAATGATTTTATTTTCTTTTCCACTTCTTCCTTTACGTCTTTGGGTGCTTTATCGCCTGCGTCTTTTAGAGATTTTTCGGCAACATAGATCATGTTATCAGCTTTATTACGGGCTTCTATTTTTTCTTTTTCTTTTTTATCCTCCTCCGAGTGTTTCTCCGCTTCATCTCTCATTTTTTCAACCTCGTCTTTGGAAAGACCGGTTGATCCGGTTATCTTTATTGCTTGTGATTTACCCGTAGCTTTGTCTTTTGCAGTAACTGTCAAAATACCATTCGCGTCAATATCAAATGTCACCTCTATCTGTGGTACCCCGCGTGGCGCAGGTGGAATTCCATCAAGAATAAATCTACCAAGTGATTTATTATCCTTAGCCAGCGGCCGCTCCCCTTGCAGAATATGTACTTCTACTTGGGTCTGATTATCTCCTGCGGTTGAAAAAGTTTCGGACTTGGCTGTCGGGACAGTTGTGTTTTTCTGGATCAAAGGAGTCATCACACCGCCCAGAGTCTCAACTCCGAGCGTCAAAGGTGTGACATCCAAAAGAACTACATCTTTTGTCTCTCCTGTCAACACTCCCGCCTGGATCGCAGCCCCAACAGCTACCACCTCGTCAGGATTAACCGAACGATTGGGATCTTTTCCAAAAAATTTCTTTACAGTATCGATGACTTTAGGCATCCTGGTCATTCCACCTACCAAGACAACCTCATCAATCTTTGAGACCTCAACTTTTGCGTCCTTGAGGCAAGTCTTTACCGGTCCCAAAGTTTTTTCAATTAGATTGCCGATTAGTGACTCTAATTTCGCTCTTGTCAACTTCATAACTAAATGTAAAGGCTGCCCGTCTCGGACAGTAACAAAAGGCAAGTTTATCTCTGATTCCAAAGAAGTTGAAAGTTCAATCTTTGCCTTTTCGGCCGCATCTCTTAATCGCTGTAAGGCCTGCGGGTCTTTTCTTAAATCAATGTTGTTTTCTTTTTTAAATTCATCTGCAATATGGTCTAAGATAACTTTGTCAAAATCGTCTCCGCCCAGATGAGTATCGCCATTTGTTGCTTTTACCTGAAATACACCTTCGCCAAGTTCAAGGACTGTGATATCAAAAGTCCCACCGCCCAAGTCATAAACGGCAATGGTATGAGCATGTTTTTTATCAAGCCCGTAGGATAGCGCCGCTGCAGTTGGTTCGTTAAGAATCCGCACGACCTCAAGTCCGGCTATCTCACCAGCCTGCTTGGTCGCCTGTCTTTGTGAATCGTCAAAATAGGCCGGCACAGTTATGACGGCTTTCTCGACTTTTCCACCTAAATAAGCCTCTGCGTCATTTTTGATTTTCTGCAGGACCATGGCAGAAATCTCTTGCGGAGTAAATGTTTTTCCTTCAACTTCAACCACAGCCTTTCCTTCTTTCCCTTCTTTAATAATATAGGGAAGCCATTTTTTGTCATGTTGTACGGATTCATCATCGAAATGCCGTCCCACCAACCTTTTAATTGAGAAAATTGTTCTTTTCGGATTAATTATCATTTGTCTTTTGGCTACGTCGCCAACAATTCTTTTTATAGGATCCACAACCGAAGGAATAACGTTTCTTCCTTCCTGGGAGTGGATAACTTTCGGCTTTCCGCCCTCCATCACAGCTACACATGAGTTGGTTGTTCCAAGATCAATACCAATGATTTTTGCCATAAGACTTAAAAAATAAATTTATAATTTTTAAGAAATTCTAAATTCGAATATCGAAATCCTAAACAAATTTTAATTTTCTAAATTTAAATTTTCAAAACAACTTAGTTTTGAATATTAGTAATTTGATTTTTGATATTGTTTCGGATTTAGGATTTAGGATTTAGGATTTAGGATTTTTCTTTGTTACCTTTACCTGTGCTACTCTAATAACCTTATCTCTATACTTATATCCTTTCCTCAATATCTCAATAACTTTATTATCTTCTTTCCCCCCTACGACTTCAATAGCTTCGGCAAGATGGGGATCAAATTGTTTCCCTAATATATCTATCTCCTCAACTCCTAGTTCCTTTACCGTTTCATGAAACTTATCTTTTATTATATTAAGTCCTTGATCTTTTATAAAAATCTCAGCCTTGTTAAGATTATCGAGAAAGGGAAGTAATTTTAAAAGAACATTTATGATGACAAGCTGTCCGATTTGTTCTTTTTCTTCACTTACCCTTTTCTCATAATTCTGATAATCAGCCAAAGCCCTCAAATACTTGTTCTTATAATCATCTTTTTCTCTTTTAATTTTCTCTAACTCCTCCTTCATTTTATTTATTTCTAGATTTCCTTCTTTATGATCTTTCTTATTTTTTTGTTTATCCATTTGTCTATCTTCTAACTTCTATCTTCTAACTTCTAATTTAAAGCCCTTGTTCCTTTATAATTTCTCCTAGAAGCTGAGAAATATATCTAATCTGAGGACTAATCTCATCATAGTACATCCGTTTTGGACCAAGTACTCCTATGATTCCTTTTATTTTCTTACCCTCAAATTCACCGAATATGCATCCGCACGATTCAAATAAAGGATCGCGGAAATCTTCCTCTCCAAGAAGATATATAATGTCTTCTTCCAATCTATAAAATCTGTCAAGAATTCTTTCCCAGTAATTTACTTCATCCAAAAGACCAAACAAATTTTTTGAAAGAGCCAAATCTAAAAATTCCGGCTTGGAGAGAAGATTGCCTACCCCCGAGTAGTACAAATCTCCTAAATTAGTTGCGGAAAGTGACAATAAGCCAGTTTTATCCGCAACAGTTTTAGTTGCATGTTGGAGAAGTCTGTGCGCTTCTTTTCTCTCGTCCCATACGCTATTCTTGTAGGCCACTTCGTCTGTTGTCGACAATTCTTTCGTTTTCATCAAATGCACGATATAAAGTCGAAAACCTTTGGCAGAAGGCACTCTTCCTGAGGAAAAGTGGGCTTTCTTAAGATATCCTTTTTTGGTTAACTCAACCATTTCATTTCGAATAGTTGCGGGTGAAACACCAAGCTTATATTTTTTCTCCAAAATTTCCGATCCTACTGCCTCCCCGCTTTCTGTATATTCTTGAATAATTGCTTTCAAAATATCTACCTGACGTTGTGTAAGATCTTCCATAATTTATCCCTCGAATCCCTCCATAGGTGGGAGAAGCGGGATATTAGCAATCTTACAATAACTCTGCTAATCTGTCAAGGGGTAAACTCTAAAGCTAAGCCTAAAAGACATTGACCACTACACTTAATAGAATCTAATGCGAAGATTGTACCGCCTCTATTTAATAATTCTACCCAACAAACTAAAGATCCATATTGCATTCCAGCTATCTTTTGCACGCCGCAATCTGCTGTTGCTCTAATTCCTGCCACTGATATTCCGCTGACTGCTTCTCCTTCCTTGATTATTCCTAATACACTAAAACTACACTCTTCAAATACCATTAAAGAGATTTTATCATCAGATTCGTTTTTACTATTAGATTATAATTACTCCATGTTCGAACTATCTCATATTATTAATTCTTATTTGAAAGAACTTAAAAAAACAAAATTTTAAATCGCTAATCTAATTCCCGTTAAATGCTCAACTGTCATCCTGAACTAGTTTCAGGATCTGGTTTTCTAAAATCAGATGCTGAAATAAATTCAGCATGACAAACGTTTAGAATTTAAGCGGATCTTATATAACTTAGTTCAGTCCAGTAATTTTCACTACAGTACTACGTAGTATTGTAGTATTTATCACACATGAGAAAAACCTTTTTATCAGAAATTTCCAAGCTTAAAGATAAAATTTATGTCGATAAAAAAACTATTGAACAATTTTTAAAAAGGTTAAAATCTGGCCGATTACTTCAAAAACAAAATCCAGCCGATCATTTTTGTTCTTTTTTTGTCCCGCTCGACATCAAATCAAAATCAGTCTTTTTAGGTCATCATATAAAGGCAAATCAGTGGATTCCTCCAGGTGGACATATCGAGGTAGAGGAAACGCCTCTTCAGACTGTTTATCGAGAGTTCACGGAAGAACTTAGACTACCGTTATCTGATCAAAAAGTAGAATTATTCGACTTAGGGATAACTAGAATAACCGATCCTAAAAGATTGTGCAGGATTCATTATGACTTTTGGTATCTTACAACTATTAATAAAATCAATTTTAAATATGATAAAAGTGAATTTTATGAAGCTGCATGGTTGACGATCGATGACGCTATTGCAAAGGTTAAAAGATCTTCAATAAAAATGTCCCTAAATAATCTCAAGCAAAACCACGTTCACCTTTAGGATATAATAAATGCATGTTTGTCTTACCTCAATACGTAAATGATTTTATAAGTCTGTTTAAAAAACATAAATTTAAAATTTTTGTTGTTGGTGGGGCAGTGCGAGATATTCTGGCTGGTAAAAATCCGCTTGAGGTTGGTGATAATTGGGATTTTGCCACAGATGCGACACCCGGGGACATTTTAAAATTGTTTCCCGATGGATTTTATGATAATAAGTTTGGGACGGTAGGAATAGCACATAAAAATAATGGTGAAAAAGTTATTTTTGAGGTTACTACTTTTCGCAAAGAAGGGGAGTATAAAGATCTTCGCCATCCGGAAAAAATAGAATGGGCAAAAACCATAGAGGAAGATTTAGCTCGCCGTGATTTTACAATCAATGCAATTGCTTTCGATGGAGAAAAATTAGTAGATCTATATAAAGGCCAACAACATTTAAAGGATAAACTAATTGTTACTGTAGGGAATCCCGATAAAAGATTTTCAGAAGACGCGCTTCGCCTAATAAGAGCAATAAGATTTGCTTCCGAACTTGGATTCTTAATCGAAGACAAAACTCGTGAATCTATCCAAAAAAACGCCTCACTTATCACAAAAATTTCCTGGGAACGAATACGAGATGAGCTTTTTAAAATCCTAAGCTCTCCAAACCCAGCAGAGGGGATTCTTTTTATGAGAAACGCAGGGCTTCTGACTTTTGTTCTTCCGGAACTAGATATTTGTTTTCTAATTCCGCAAAAAAGTCCAAAAAGGCATCATGTCTATGATGTCGGCACACATCTTGTCATGTCCTTAAAAAATTGCCAGCCAAAAGACGTCATAACCCGTCTTGCAACTCTTCTTCACGATACTGGAAAGGCGAAAACCTTCAGACGAGATGATAAAACAAGACTTATAACTTTCTACAACCATGAAGTCGTTGGAGCAACTCTGGTGACAAAAATCAGTGATCGCTTAAAATTGTCAAAGAAACAAAAACATAAATTAATAACACTTGTTAAATATCATCAATTTACCGTTACCGAACTCCAAACAGATAAAGCGGTAAGAAGATTCATAAAAAACGTTGGAAAGGAATATCTTATGGACAT
>MFZO01000029.1 GCA_001788015.1 Candidatus Roizmanbacteria bacterium RIFCSPHIGHO2_02_FULL_38_11
TGGGTAACATTTCTAAATCTAGCAACGTACCTGTAGATTTTTACCTTTAGTAACGTTATTGACCTTGCAATTCGATCTTGGCAATAATCGTACAACCTATTTTTTTTATGATATAATTAGTGAAGAAAGTTTGAAATTGTTTTGGATGGTAAAGATAAACCCTTTATTCTTCCTAGTCATAAACAACTTCTTGCTAAATATAAAAATTTTTAAAAAAATGGCTAAAAAAATTTACGTAGGGAGACTTTCTTACTCAACAACAGACGAGATGCTTCATAAGCACTTCTCCCAGGTTGGAAATGTACAATCAGCCAAGGTTGGTAAAAGCATAAATCCTCAAATAAATTCAGGCAATGGATATGTGCTGATGAGTAACGATAAGGAAACGGAAAAAGCGATTACAGAATTGAATAATTCCTTACTGGACGGTACTCGTATTAGGGTTGTTGAAGCTCATCCAATCGACCAAGAAAGAAAACCATATTATTATAGGCATCGTTAAAGGAAAACTAGACTATGGGAAAAGCGTATATAAACGATTGTTACCGTTGCGGGAGGGAGAGAATAGTTACAAAAGTCTGGAAAGAAAAAGTCGAAAATTCTGTTATTGAAAATACAGTAAGCGTCTGCCCGGACAAAAGTTGTCAGGAAGTGGTAGATCAAGAAATAAGACATCAAAGAAACAAACGTTTGCAGACGGAAAACAAGCGAAAAGAATTGCTGAGAAACAGAAAAATAAAAATTCATATTAAAACAGTGAGGGGGTGAATGATATAAATGGATAAAAAGAAATTATATGTAGGCAATCTACCTTGGTCTGTCAATGAACAGTCATTGAAGGATATGTTTTCTCCATTTGGAGAGATAACCGAGGCAATTGTCATAAGTGATCGTTATACAGGTCGTTCAAAAGGTTTTGGATTTGTAACTTTTGCCAATGAAGCCGACGCTGAAAAAGCAATTGCGGAAATGGCGGAAAAAGAAATCGAGGGAAGAAAAATCATGGTAAATGTAGCCAGGCCTAGAGAAGAAAGATCTAACCAAAGAGGTGGTGGAGGCGGAGGAGGAGGATTCCGAAAAGATTATAATAGAAGAGGATATTAATAAAAAAACACTATCTGCTAAGCAAGTTTGATTTGTGAAAAACAGATAGTGTTTTTTGTGGTTTAATCAAAAGAATTCCTCGAAGTTTACTTAGGGGTTACATCAGTCATTCCCGCGAAAGCGGGAATCCAGAAAATTATATAGATTCCCGATTAGATCGGGAATGACAATTGATCTAGGTACCTCGCGGCTTTGTTGCGGGGTAGTTCATTTTGTGAGTAGTGTGGAGCGCTATTGGGATAGTTAGAGCTTTTGATATAATATTTTTATGAAAAAAGCTCCTCCATTTGTTCAAAATAGTGAAGACGATATGCACTGTGTTAACGCTGTTTTTCGGATGGTTTCCAAACACTTCTTAAATCGTGATTTCACATGGGGGGAGCTTGATAAGTTAACTCATGCTATTCAAGGGAAAGCGACTTGGACGTTCATTGGTGAGATGGAGTTTGCCAAAATGGGGTTGAAAGTTACCAATATCGAACCTGTCGATTACAAAAAACTCTATAAAGAAGGAGTCAATTATCTCACTACCATAATGGGAAAAGATACGTCTGACTATTACCTTGAAAAAAGTAATATATCCTCTGTGGTCAAATACATTCCTGAATATTTAAAGTATGTAAAACATGAAATAAGAAGAGCAAAAATTGCGGAAATAGTAAAACTTCTTAAAGAAGGCGATCTAATTGGAGCGGAAGTTAATTCAAGAATATTAAATCATAAACCTGGCTTTAGTTTGCATTTTGTTCTACTTTATGATTTCGATGGAAAATACATAATTCTTCATGATCAAGGACTACCTCCGATAAAAGCACGAAAAGTTTCTTTAGAAGAATTTGATAAATGTTTCAATTTTGAAGGCGCAAACGGAGGGATAACTATTTTTGCAAGAAAATAAGTTTATATTTTTTCTATGAAGGTATAGATAGCAGCAAAGTTTAAAGATAGAGAAAAAGTTAAAAAACATGCTTCGCCTGCTTCTTATTTGATTGATTAACATCGTTTGACCATCCATTATATTAGTTTATCAAAATGAAATAAATGCGGAACGTTTGATATACTTCGAGTATGGACAAATGTTTTTTTTGCCAAGTACAAAGTCAGTCTCAACAAGTTATTTGGAATAGTGATAAGTTATTTGCTATTTATGATAGTTACCCTGTTTCGCCTGGACACACTCTAATAGTTCCTAAAAGACACGTCGCTAACTTGAATGAGATTACAGATGATGAATGGAATGAAGTTAAAATCGGAATTAATGAGTTATCTAAGTTGCACCAAACTTCAGCTCTCAAAGAAATTTATACAAATTTTATCAAAGCGGAAATATCAGATGAGTCAGCATGGTTTTGCAATAAAGCGCTGAAGCATCCTAGGTTAAATACCAAACCTGATGGGTATAATCACGGAGTAAATGATGGTAGGGCAGCTGGAAGAACTGTGGATCATGTTCATTGGCACATGATCCCAAGATTTGATGGAGATATGATTGATCCAAGAGGGGGTATTCGATACGTTATCCCCGAGATGGGAAACTACAAAATTCCGAGAAAGTAATTTATTTATGAAAAAATTATTAAAGCTTGTTGTAATATTCTTTTTAATTCTAATACTCTTTAGTGTGTTAGTCTTGGGATACTTGGGGTTTGTCCCGGGAGTATCAGCACTTTTCGGTTCCAACAAACCAAGGGATCTTGGAGTTCGTTTTACTCCGGAAGATTTGAATAAAGCCCAATCCAAGTTGGGTCAAGCTGTAGTTGAACCGAAAAGTAATCCTAATCAACAATTCAATTCGGCACAAGGAAATCCGGTTGATGCGACTTTGACTCAAGAAGAATACAGCGCACATGTCCAACAAATTCATCCGGTTTCTGATTTGCAGATAAAATTGAGCGGTTCATCTTTTGAAATATCAGGTAGAATTGATAAATCGCGAATTCCTCAGTTTGTCCGGACATGGGGGATAGCCAACGCAAGCGACACAGAAATTTTAAATGTTGTAAATAAATACCTGCCGGTCGATCCAATCTTTTATATTTCAGGGACAGGAGGAGCGAGCAATAATAAATTGACAGTTGATCTTACGAAAGCAGAATTGGGGCGCATGCCTGTTCCTACTGATCAAGCGGAACAGATTCTTAAATTATATACAGAGACTCTCTTTAACGCCGTATCGGGTTTTTCGGTTGAAGATTCAAATATTCAAGGCGGACAACTTCGCTTCAAGGGTTCGGCTGTAAAAGAATTACCTAAATATTAAAGAGTGAATAATGTCTCTCATGATTAAAACTCTTATTTTTATATTCGGGTTATTGATTTTTTTCTCCGGAATTTTTTTAGGTGGTAAATTAAAGAAAGGTGAAAAACAAGCCTTGTCATTAGATGGTAAAAAAACTTCATTTGCGATCATCGGCGATGAGGGGCCGCCTCCTTGCTCTTGGGAAGTGAGTCAACCCGAACGAGTGATGTCTGAAAGCAAGTCACAAGCGATTCTTATAAATGCAAAGAATTCCAATGAAAAAAGTTGTGAGACCATTGTGTCGCTCCGCGCTCCTGGATTTGATATAAGTCCTTATAAAGATGAACAAAAGATAAGTTTGGCCGCTTCCGGTAAGGGATCGCTTTCTTGGATTTTAACTCCGCGCAAATCGGGAACCTTTGAAATAGCAGTATCAGATATCATAAACACCAAGATTTTCGGGATTACAGTGACCGATATGTTTGGACTCAACGCGAATCAGGCTAAAGTGTTTTCCATAATCGGGAGCCTTTTTGGCCCGATGTTTACGATACCTTGGTGGTTAGACAAGTGGCACAGACGCAAACATACAGAAGAAGACAGTAGAAAAAATTTAAAGAACGTTTGAAACCACTCCTCTTCTTAGGTCGTTTAATTGCTTTTTTGCCCCCGTTTATTTATCATGGAAATATGAAGCGTTTGCTAATTTTTTTTATTGTCTCGATTGTGCTTTTTTTCAAGTTCATACCACCGGCTGTGGCGCAATCTCCCACCCCCTTTCCTACGGCGCAGCCTATCATCTGCGGTTGTCCTGACGTCTTGCAGAACTCTATATACTCCAGCACTACAAGAGAAGACGGAAGCGGAAGGTGCGTATATGATATGCAAACATTCCAGCAGGATCCGGCCAAAAACCATCTTTGGGTCGAGGATCCTGAAATCACAGCTCAAGGAAAGGCAGACGAGCGTGCCAGGCAGTTTTTATTTTGGGTTTTCAATACAGGAACGGTTGACACTCATCCTGCTCTAATAAAAGTCTGGAATCTTGCCAAGAATATTAGCTTTTTTCTTCTTCTCATCGTAGTTGCTGTTATGGGACTGGGACTTATTGTTGGTCAAAGAGCCCATTTTGCAACCGGAATTAAGATAGGTCCCCTTATCATTAAATTGTTAATTCTTATACTGTATGTAATATTCTCTGCGACGCTCATAATCACGCTGATTCAACTTTCTGACGTTCTCATGAAATTTTTTATAGAAAAAGTCGGCGGAAGGGACCTTTTCAATATCAACTTTGGAGTCTTGAGCGGTGAAGAAAGTTACATAAAGTTCGTAGGCTGCAGGGACTTAAATATACGTGTACAGGAGGGTGTCCGCGCAGAACTCACGATGCTCAAGGTCACTAATTTAACCTACTATGTAATGGGTGTAATGCTTATCCTAAGAAAGGTCATCCTTTGGTTTTTTCTTTTCTTGTCTCCTTTTCTTGCTCTTCTTCTTCCCTTTGTATTCATACGCAATACCGGTTGGATCTGGATCGGCGTCTTTTTCCAGTGGCTTTTTTATGGACCTCTTTTTGCGCTATTTTTGGGAGGAGTTGCAACCACTTGGCAGTTGGGGATTCCTTTCATCTTTGATTTCTCGCGTGTCGAATCTAATGCAAGCAAGTGTAATCCGGCAGGATATATCTATCCCACGGCGATCAATATTCTCTACGGCGGCCCGGCTCAAAAGCTCGCCCCATGTAACAATGGGAATTATGTAGATACCTTTGCCGAATACATCATCTCGCTTGTCATGCTCTGGGCTGTCACCTTTTTCCCTTGGTGGCTGCTGCGAATCTTTAGGGACTACTGTTGTGAAGGAATCTTAGCTATGAAGAATATCCTTCTTTCTATGTATGACCAGATGAGAGGAGGACTACCTCCTTCGGCTCCAGGGCCTGTTCCAGTTCCCGCCCCCTCTGGCTTGGTAACTGGCACTGCCCTCAAGCTCCCCAAGGATGAGACAACGCCAACCGTAACACGGCTTGAGACAATAGAGGATATTAAAAAAACCAGAACTGAAGACATCACCCGAACTCTTCAGATCTCGGCTACCCACCTGACGGATATTGCTCGCTTTGAGACCAACAAACAACAACAGGAGATAGTAACCAAAAACATAAACTACCTGCAAAACCCGATGAAGGCTGAGACCCCAACCGAGAGACAGAAATACATGAACATAAGAAGCGAGCTATTTAACCGTGCCATAAAAGAAGACAAGACTGCCAAACAGGTTCTTTCTTCTTTATCCACCTCCAGGATCGAACAGTTCCAGAAACGTGAAGAACTGATAAAATCAATCTCTCAACCGGTTCCCGTCACCCACATCGTCTCTGTCAAAGTAAAGATACCTCAAGATAAGGTCCAATCTACAACATCCTCTTTCTTTAATACTGTTTCGCAAAACAGTCAGTTTGTCACGAACATTGCTCAAAATACAAAACTTCAGACTACTCAAGTCAAGTCTGTCTTGAATTCTCTTGCTCAGAATATCAACCAGCCAACTACCACCATCTCAAGCGCAGTTT
>MFZO01000030.1:0-3097 GCA_001788015.1 Candidatus Roizmanbacteria bacterium RIFCSPHIGHO2_02_FULL_38_11
ATATTCTGTAGCGTATGAAACCGCCTTATCAGGGTTGGCTCCGGGATTTAGACCAAGATTTGCCACATTTTCTCCTATTTTATCCTGATTGAGTACCATGCGTGAAAACTCACCAATAGTTAGGTTGTGCGGAGGTTCTGTACCGTTAATTCCGTTCCAAAGTATAGGTTGACCGTCTCTGTAAACTAAATCTTTAATAGGGTTATCTCTATCGGGATCAAGAACAAATTTGAGATTGCCGAAGTTAGCGTCGACCTTGAGATGTATCCCTCCATGACCTCCCAGCTGGAAGGTAAACTGCATCTTCTGGAGAGGACTCTGTGCTACCAAGTCATTTACCTCTACAAAATGAGGTGTGCCGTCTGGATTCAAACCCTCTATCGTCTTTTGCATTCCGCCCCCATCTAAAACGACTCCGAAATGTCCGGTTCCCTGGTTTTGAAAAACCGAATTATATAGCTGCAATTCTTGATAATCGGAAAAGTTAGTTTCGTTGGTCCAAAACTTGACTCCTGCAGGCGTTCTTTCTAAACCGCTATCTTTCCATACCTGTTCTATCTGATCGCCGGTTACTGGCCCGCTCGACACCCCGGTTTTCTCAAAAAAATGAGGGATCAATGTGTCGTTAGGATCTTTAGGGATTAACTGTACTTTTCCCGTCGGATCAATCTTTACATCAAAAAGGTGATGAGCTTTTCCGTCAAAAATATCAACTCCCTTTCCTCCTCCGGTTAAACCTATCTGATAACTTGAAGGAAGATTAAACTTAACTCCGAGAAGCTCTCGCGCAGTTGTCCCTGCTGGAATTAATATAGGCTTTTCCGGTCCAACTACTTTACTAACAATTCTGTCAATGCCTACCCGGTGCTCTGCTAAATTAACAGTGCCATGAGGTCCAACTATGCCGGTAACGTGCCCGCCGGTTGGGCCATCTACATAGTTAAGAACAAATGCATTTCCCTTCGAGTCTGTGACGTTGATTACATGATGCACATTATCAACATTTGTAACATTAAATCCTTTCGGCAAATCGAGTTTCAAATGGTTATCTATTGCCACCAGAGAACCGGCTGGTGGCGCCAAAATAGCCGGATGAATAGTTGCGCTTACGACTTCAGTTAAAGCAGCGCTCCCTACTCCGGCCGCTACTGTAGTAACAAAAGCACCCGCCATTCTTCGTCGTCGTGTTCGGTAAAAAGCCCTCTCTCGAGCATCAACTGATTGGGCTTGCGCAACAGTTAGATTTCCTAAAGCCAGCTGCTGTTGAGCTGTAGCTTGTGTACCATTTTGCAAATTCTCGATCTGACTTCTCGTCAATTCTTTTAATACCACGTCGACTGCGTTTTGACCGGCAGGAACATTGATCCCCAACTGATTTTGAAGAGCTGTTACTCTTGCCGGATCTGCACTCAATATAGCTTGTAAAGAAGCTTTGGCTTTTGCCTTGGCGACTTCTAGGTTTGTTTTTTCTACCTGATAGGACTGTGGTTCGGTTGCCCTGAAAAGCCCTTTCTCTCCCCTCACATCGGCAAATTCCATCCTGGCTTCGGTATCGGCGATAAGCCCCATAAGATTTATAACCTCTTCGTCTGTAGCTGTACCGTTTTTGACCTTGTCGGTGACGGCGTTCATTGGATCTGCAAGCTCTGACTGCATTTGGCGTGTATGAAGTTCGAGCCTCTGCATCTCGTTTCTTCTTTTAGCGTCTTGGGGAAATTGATAGTTGAGCTCTCTTTCAACTCCGTGCTGTTCCCACTCTCTGGTAAACAACCGCCTCTCTTGCACGGCTCTGAAACCTCCACCCACTACTGATCCACCAACGATCGGTAAAACCAGCCGGCCGCCAACCCCAAGCGTTGCACGAGTAGCATAGAGCCCAACGCCTGTTGCCAATCCTAAAGTTACATTGCTCACTCCCAAAGTCGCCAGCCCTCGGATTGCTTGAGCCCTCCCAACAGCCGCATCCATGTATCCCTGGGGAACCAGTTGAGGAGAAGGATTGAGTGAATTGCGCCTCTGTTCATAAAGTTCGTGGACTCGCTTGTTAGTAATACTTCTTGAGGCGAATCGTTCCAGCCTACCCTCCTCAATTATTCCTTTTTGTGCCGCCTCAAGAGTCCCAATATTGACTTTAAGGACTAAATTGTTGACGTAATTTTCCAGATCAACCGCTGATCTTTCGTGTGCTGCTGTCTGCCTGATCTGGGGAAGAAGATATTCCTTGGTAAATCCTGCGATGTCGCTGACCGTGCTCAAGGTTTCTTGGAACTTATCCCGTACAGCCGGAGGTAGGCTGTCTCGCCAGGCGATAAACTCAGAGCTCATAAAATAGTCCTGCATCTGCCGGTTCACCTGAAGATAGACTTGGTCAGGGACAACTCCGGTTGCAATACCAGCCTGAAGAATTGGAAACATAACTTTTTCTTTTAAAAATTTCTCAACCGCTTGACCCTGCGGACCGGCAAAAGTTAACCCTGCCTCCATCGTTTCGCCAACCAGACCATGGATGAGTTCAGAACCAAACTCCGTATTGATTCTTCTTGCTACTCCTTCAGCCGCTTGGAGGTCGCCGGTCAGTAGACCGGTGAAGTTTGTTAAAAGATCCAGGCGATTTGCCTTCTGCAGCTCTTGGATAATAACCTGGTTGTTTGTCGGATCCTCTGCCGCCATTCGTAGCTCTCGCACAATCTTAAGCCTCTCCGAATGAAGATCGCGTTCGGTAAAAGTTAGTTCATGCACTACGTCTCTTACTTTCCCGGCAATTCTTTTTACCACATTGCTCCTGTTGGCTTTTACTCTTTCCCTAGCTAGAGCGTCAATATCTTGTAAAATATCATGACGAATTGCGGTCACCTGCAAACCAGCTTCGGCAAGAAGTTTTAAGGAGTGGGATTTTTCTTTCCCATAGGTTGCCGTATCGCCAAAAGTAAATTTCCAGAATCTTGCGGGCAATTGTTTTAACCAGGAAAGTTTTCCTTCCCATTTTTTCCGATCTTCAGTCATTTGTAACCTAGCCATCTCTCTTGCCTTCTCTTCCATTACTTCCATGCCTTCGACTTTCTCTTTTTGAGCATCTTCGTGCTCGATTCTCTGCTTG
>MFZO01000030.1:3128-8562 GCA_001788015.1 Candidatus Roizmanbacteria bacterium RIFCSPHIGHO2_02_FULL_38_11
GAGGTTCTTCCCCTTGTTTTTTTCCTTTTCCGGGTGGAGCAGGAGGTAATTCTTCACCCGGTGTTTCTGGTTGTTCTCCAGGTGGAGCTGGAGGTGGTTTTTTGCCTAGTTCCTCTCTAGGCTTTTCTCCTTCTCCAGCAAAAGGCGCAGGAGGAATTTTCTTAGGAGGCAATCCCTTTCCTTCGGCTGCCTCCTCAAGAGTTGGTCCCTGAACTAACCTTTTGTGTTTTATCTCTTTTGCCACATCGTGAAGCTTTGGTCCTTCATAACGGGATCTTCTCTCCATTAGATCTCCCCCCTTCAAGGCCATATCAATCATCACCGCAGGATATTTGCGAAGAAGCTCATCAATCTTATTTACGCTTCTTTCGCTTGCGCCCGATAATACTCCCTTGTACTGTTTTCTTAACTCTTCAATCGAGGTTCCTTGGGAGATCTGATACTGCAAAGTTTGAATCAAAGTTCGCATTTCCATCTGAACTTGTTCCTGTGGGGTTTTTGCTTCTGAAACCGGCAACTCTCTCGAGCGAAGCGCATCTATTGCGTTACGATAAAAATATCTTCTTAATTCAAGAAGTTTGCGGTTGCTTTCCGGGTTCGTTTTGGCGTCGGAAAGAAGTTCTTTGAATGTTTCTCGATAAGTTTTTGCTTGACCGTCAGCACCATTTCCCAAAGATCCGTCTCTCACATCCAGCAAAGCGTCGGCAACAAAGCCAAAAGCTGTCAGGTCATCTTGTGGTATTTCTTTTACCCCTTCTTTCCCAAAATAGGCATCAAGCGTTCCGTCAATCTCTGCAATTATCGTGTCGTGTCTGACGCCAGTCCTCACTTCGCGTCTATGAAGTTGTTCGCCTTCAGCTTTAGTCTGCTCGGCTAAAATTTGTTTATTGTCTTCTTGAAATAAAAAGGCGCGTTTAGCTTCAATCGCCATCAAAAGCACCTCTTGGTCGGGAATTATTTTAGTCATATCGTAGATTGCATCTTTTACATTTGGATCCTTAAAGTCGCCGGGAAATCTTACTCTATTTTCCAAAATTTCAAGCAGCTGCATGTCCGACTGATTTTTAAACGACGGATCAGAAGTTCTTGCCTGTTGTAATAGTTTATCTACTTCTTGTAAAAAATTTATCTCGACCGTTCTTACTTGGCCGGAAGCGTCACGGATAGTTTTCGTTCTTATTAGTTTCTTTTCTATTCCCTCCAACGATTCTCCCGTCTCAAGATCTTCAAAATACGGATACTTATGGCTAACAGGTTCTTCTTTTCTCTCCTCTTCTACGTCTGATTTTTTTTCCTCTTTTACTTTCGACTCTTTTGCTGGAACGAATAGTTCTCTCCTTCTTTTTAGCGCATCCTCCGCTCTCCGCCAATCTTCATCCGTCCTCTGTTTATCATCGGGGTTATTTGATCTTCTAAGAGGGTCTTCTGAACCCACTTTAGCCTCGAAAGCAGTTCTCGCATGTCTAAGATCGTCATTGACTTCTACTCCTTGCTCATTCCTTGCCTCGTCATACGATCGACTGCTTGCCTCCAGAATTTTAAAATTCTTTTTGTATTCCTTTATCTCCTTATCTATCTCTTGTTGGCGTACGGTATCGGCCCCATTCCTTTCTTCAGTGAGGCTCTCTATTTTTGACTGTAAAAAGTCTAACGCTCCTTCGATCGGAGTCCCCTCTTGGCTTGAATATTGTTTTCCTTCGCTTTCCCAAGCAAGTTGGACAAGCATGTCGGGTGTGCCGCTGGCTTTTACCCAGCCGTTTCTAGCTATTTCATAATCTGCGAGGCTTCTTTTATCTTTGTCGCTTAACGATTCCGGGTCTTTCTTATGGAGTGGCTCTACCGATTTCATAAAAGCGTACATGGAAGAATCCAGGGCTCTTAGAACGTCTTGCCTTTTAGGGAGATCTGCCTTAGGAGTTGACTCTGGAATACTGGGGATTGGTCCAACGCTTTGTTCATCCATTTTTTAATAAAATTTAATTTCTTAAAAACGCTCTATAAACTCATTATTATTAAAATGAAGCACAAAGTCAATACGGAGTAGACTGCATTCATTATTATCCCATCGCTTGTCCTCGTCCACTCTTCGAAGCGAGCCATGCCATAAGGAGCATTAAAAGACCTACTCCTCCGGCTGCCTTCGCCCCAAACAGAGCCTTATCTTTGGTAAACTTTTGTATTGCCTGACTGTTTAGGAATTTTTCGAATGATTTGACGTCTTCCTCTTTTAAATTTCCCTTCGTAATTTGCCCCATTAACTGCTCTATAAATGCTTTCCTAGCGTCTTTATTAGCAATAGTCTGCTCTAGAGTTTTGGAAAGGGCCCCGAGCGGATTTTGATTTGCCGCCTCTTCAGGAACGCCGCACGCCTTGACGAATTCCTGAACCTGATTTGGGACTGATAATTTAGACCGTTTTTCAGTCAATTGCCTTGCTTGTTCCTTTAAAGTCTCGTATCTAACTTCAAGAAGTTGCTTCTTTTTCCCTTGAGCTTTTTTATATACTTCTGCAATCTGTTGTTGTTCCAATTGAATTCCGGCAATCTGAAGGTCATACCCCAAAGCAGTTTGGGCCATCTGCTCTTGAGTAAGTGTTTGATCTTCGGCAGGAGTGACTATCTTTGCTGCTCCCAGCTCCTGTATTTTTTTGGGAATGTTTCCACCGCTTGCAATAACATTAAGTATTTCGTGCGTAACCTCCGGGATCTCAACTCCGGCAATTAACGCAACATTCTCCGTAGCTGTTGTAGTGCGGGCGTGTACTGCCTCTGACTCATCTTTTCCGACAATTTCAAATGACTCTTTTCCGACTTTTCTGTCTAAATTGTGCCGCTGCTCCGGCAAAATCTTTTTCTGCTCAACAGGATCTTCATAAGTTATGGTAACCTGCTCCGGAGTATCATCTGCTACTCTAAGTTTGACCACCCTTGCCTCTTCCGATTCAAAATAACCTGTGTCTGCAAATAGAAACCTCTGGATTGGTTTTCCTTCCAAATCTAGACTTTGTGTTGCTTTGGCTTGATCACCCATTGAAGGTGTATGGCCTACGACCACAAACTCAATCTTTGTGCCGCGTATATTCGCCTGGCCGTTTAACGCTTCCCGCAGATTGTGAGCTTTTTGCGGATCGGCCACCACATCTTGAAAATTTTTCTCACGCACCCAGAAGGGGTTATCGGCGTTGAGTTGATCTGTTCCTCCATGATTCGCCAACCATTTAATAACATTCTCATTACCCAAACGGATTTCTGCTTGGATCCGATCCATTGCGTCCAATCCTTGACCAAAATCGACTCCGTTTATGGAAACGTTTTTTAATCCGCCTGTTGCCGGATCTGCCAAAACCCCGGCGTGGGTAACCAACACGTTATCGACAATCGTGTACGTTTTGACATTTGCTCGGAGAAATTTAGAAAGCTGTTGCAGATTTTGATTACTTTTAGCGGCCTCCAATAGATTGCCTCCCTGGGAAATATCGACGCCCGCACTTACCATCATGTCTGATCCGCCGTTTATCATCCAAGTCTGGAAAGCGGCTGCGTCTCCGGCCATCGCAGCCATAAATAATGCCTCGTGATTGCCCAGGTTCCAGACAGCTTCTCCGTTTTGCACCATTTTCATCATTTCCTGCGCGGATTCCCACGACTGCCCTCCCCGATCGAAAACGTCGCCGACCGAAACCACGATTTCGCCTTCAGTTTTATCCTTGAGAAAATCGGCAAGGGGTGATTCTTTTTTTCTGGCTGCGGCTTGCGTTGCATCTGTCGGCAACTCTTTGCCGCCGTGTAAGTCAGGAAGAATTCGGGCTTTTTTCGCGTAGATAGTATTTCCCTCGATCGGTTTTCCTTTCTCCAAAGGCCGCACTGTTTCAGCCGGTTGAGCTTTTTTTTCTTTCGCTTTCTGTTGTTCTATCGCATATTCATGAGCATTATAAAGATAGTCTCTCACTTCCTCGCCTTGAACGTCTCCTTGTTTAACATTCCAACCTTTGGCCTCAGCTGTAGCGTAAATCTCTGCCAGAGTCTTACCGGCAATCTGATCGCTTGGAATCCCAAGTTTCGTGCTTATTTCTCCGACCCCCCGCTTAGCAAGTTCAACTGCTCGTCTTTTGGCATTGTCTAAGTAATCTCTTGTTGCTTGATCATTTTTCCAACCATCAACTACATCTTTTTGCCTTAACCATCCTCCTTTATCTCCGGGTTTTGTTCCATCAGGGCCTCTTAACCATTTGGCAAGATTAGCTTTTCTCAATTCGTTCCAGCCTAAGTCTCTACGATAAGCCCGGGCTCTTGCTGTTAACTCATTCTTTGCTTTAAAGGCAAGTCTCACATCGATTGGTTTCTCGGCAGTTTTTGCAGCTGGACGTGGTCCTTCAGCAGATCTATCTTGCATAAAAGTTAATTTGAAATTTTAAACTTTAAAACCTTCTTCACCATATCTTGAGCTTGATCAAAATTCCCCGATTTAATAAGTTGATTCACATGAGTTAAAGCTTTTTTTTCATAAACTTCTTCGTATTCCTTCATCACCTTAAAGACAACCGGCGCAAGCTCCGAATGCCGATCGTCGAGTTTGACCGCATTGCTGTAAAGTTCTTCGAGATTCATTCCGGGTTTGATCAGATCAAGCACCAGTTGCGCTAGCTCCTGGATGCGTTCTTGCGGCGTTTGACCTTTCTCGGCAAGATCTTTAATAATCTTTAATACCTCGACTTCGATCATTTTTCGAAACTCTTCTGCTTTGACAGCTTCTTGTGTTTTTATATTTGGATCCATGTAAAAAAGACTACAGCAAATTCAATCCGGATTCAAATTGCCACTTTTGTCATTCCCGCGCAGGCGGGAATCCAGGCAAATTTTCTGGATCCATCCCCGCGCAGGCGGGGATCAGGTCGGGGATGACAATTCGTTTTATGATTGCTATATAATTCTTTTAATCATGAGTCTTATCCTTTTCCATCTTGTAATATTTGTGGTATTGCTCATATCTCTTTTTTTCCTTTCCCGATACACAATTAACCAATTATTTTATTTTTTTAGGCATTTTCTTAAAAACGAAAAAGCCGTCTTCAGACTTATATCGCTGATTTTTTTCCCGGGCACGGTCTTGCATGAATTTGCCCACTTTTTCGCCGCTATCGTATTATTTTTGAGAGTAAGAGATATAAAAATTTTCCCGGAATGGGAAGACAGTAATCTAAAATTGGGGCACGTCCTTTATGAAAAAAGGGATTTTGTCAGAGGCATTCTTGTAGGCATGGCACCAATATTCGCTGGTCTTTTATTTTTTTTAGCTCTCTTTGCCTGGCGCCTTTTCCCTCAGCAAAATTTCTTGTTAAACCTACTGGTTATATATTTCATCTTTACGGTATCCTCGATGATGTTTTCCTCCAAACAGGATCTCCTGGATCTTATCTATATTCCTCCTGTTCTTAT
>MFZO01000030.1:8578-14921 GCA_001788015.1 Candidatus Roizmanbacteria bacterium RIFCSPHIGHO2_02_FULL_38_11
GTAAAGACTTGGAGAATTTTGTCAAAACTATCGGCTTTAAATCTTTTCCAATCGCGATGGTATCTTCGACTCTCATCCCAAATTTTCCGGGAAAATAAACTCCTGGTTCGACGGTAAAGACTTGATTGGCTATTTTTTTATCTGGAGAATTAAAAGAAACTTTGGGATATTCGTGAATCTCTAGACCTACTCCATGGCCGGTGGAATGGGGGTAATTAGATAATTGGTAATTAGTAATTAGTTTACGACAAAAGTCGTCAACGTCTTTTAGGTATTCAAAACCTGTAGCTTTATCGACAGTTTTTTGTTGCGCTTGCCCTAGAATTTCATAAGCCTTTCTCACCTCATCGCTTGGCTTGCCGAAAAAAACCATCCGCGTAATATCCGAAAGATAATCTTTATATTTGACCCCAAAATCGATAAGAATAACCGAACCGTTTTTGACAATTCCCTCTCCGTCTTTTGTATTGTAATGGGCTACTGCAGAGTTAACATCTATAGCAACAATCGGATCAAAGGCCAGATCATAACCTTTCTCTCTTAACCACATCTCAATTTTAAAAGCGACCTCTTTTTCTCTCGTCCCCGATTTAATAACCGGAATAATTTCGGCCAGACATTGATCGCCAATCTCACAGGCTTTTCGAATATGATTTATTTCTTTTTCATCTTTGGTTTCACGTATCTTTACAATCAATCTGTTTTGTGCTGATAAAATTAAGTCGCTAAGTAACTCTTTTAACTTTTGATACTCATAAAATCGCAGATCTTCCGCCTCAAAACCTAGAGTTTTTATGCCTTCGTCTTTTACAATCTCTTGCAAGTGAGCAATCAGTCCTTTATTCGGTTCAATTAGTTTTGTCTCTAACTTCAAACTTCCAACCTCAAACATCGAACTTTTATTGATATAACGTTCATCACTAAATAAATACACCTTATTCTTTGTAACAAGAACAAACGCTTCTCGTTCGTCACTCGTAAGCGTCTTAAATCCAGTCAGGTAAAGAATATTAAAAAAATTCGAAATCAATAGTGAATCAATACCTTTATCACGAAGCGTCTCTCTTACTTTATTGACACGTTGGTCATACATAAGGTATTATTATAGCTCGAATTACGAAATTCCGCTAGATTGTTTTAACGAGCTGATTTTTGTCATTGCGAGCGATGATTTTTGAAGCGAAGCAATCTCATTTAGTATAATAGAGATTGCCACGTCGCTTCGCTCCTCGCAATGACATCTAAGTTAATTTCGTAATTCACGTTATTATACAATCTTATGCTTACAACTTTAGTTATTTCCCTTCGAGAGTTTCTTGAAGTTTTTCTTATCATCGGAGTCTTTCTTGGCATTTCAAAAAAACTTCAACTTAAAAGAGAGAGAGAGATTATCTTAGCGAGCGCAATCGGAATCGTTATCTCTTTGCTTCTTCCCATTATTACTTTTGCCGTTGGAGAAAAGGCACAAATCGTCCTAAACAAAAAGAATACCGAACTTCTCGAAGGCTATCTCATGGTTTTTTCCGGATTTTTTATCGCCTACGTTGTTTTTTCCCTACACAATTTTTTTGTCCTGAAGAGGTCTAAACACCTTATTGTAGCGCACCAAAAACTGCAGCAGAATATTTTTGACATCTCTCTTTTCTTGACAATTGTATTTTTTATCATCAGAGAGGGTTTTGAAATCGCTTTGTTCACCGCCACCACTTCGCTTTTCTCAAAATTTATTGAAAATCTTACCGGACTTGCAATCGGATTTCTCGCCTCCTCGACCATAGGGATTCTTACTTTTCTTGCCTATGTCAAGTTTCCCATCGGGAGAGTATTTAAATTCACAGAATATTTGATTGTCATTTTAGGGGCGTCGTTTGTAAAAAACGGGTTGACAGAACTTTTTGAAATCTACTTTAATTTTCAGCTATCAACACTCCTCCCGATCAATCTAAATTTCCTTCCTGCCAAATCATCCTTTATCGGACATATGATCAAAAATATTTTCGGCCTCGAACAAAACTTCAGCCTCGCAAAACTTGCAATAATGACTGCATATATCTTATTTATTTACATTATCTTCTTAAGGAAAAGAGTCAAAAAAGTATCATCCTAGCAGCCCTACCAAAACCCAATATTCAACCGAAGCGGTTGAAAAAAAGGTTGGCAAAATAACCTAAATAACGAATCTGTTACAATATCTCAATGGATTATTACAAACAAAAACAATATATAGCTAAAGTTGATAAAAACGATAAAATTTTAGGAAAAATTGAAAAATGGGAAGCGCATAAAAAAGGATTACTTCATCGCGGATTTACTGCCATACTAACATTTAAGAATCAATTCCTCTTACAACACCGTAAACACCCAGTATTTGACGGAGTTTTTGATCTATCTTTTTCCTCTCATCAACTTTATCTTCCTCCCTTGTCATCCCGAGCGACCCTGAGCTTATCGAAGGGGAGTCGAGGGATCTTTTTACAAGATAATTTAACTGCCATTTACGCAGGACTAAAACGCGAGTGGAATCTGGATAAGAAAGATTTAATTTCTCAACCCAAATTTCTTAAAAAAATATATTACAAAGCAAAAGATCCAAACAGCGGTTACACTGAACACGAAATTGACTATATCTATTCGGTTGAATTAAAAAAAATCCCTTCCCCAAATTACGACTTCGCCTATGGTTTCTCTCTTGTCGAAAAAAAGAATTTTCTATCTTCTAACTTCCAACGGCTAACCTCCAACATTCTTGCTCCCTGGGTGAAAGTTATGATTGAAGAAAAAATGATTTAACTAGTGAATTTTTTAAGTTGATTAAGTAATCTATCTTCAATCTCTAAAAATCCTTTCTTTAACTTATCGTTCCTTATATTTATAGTTCGCTCACCCGAAATTCTGACTTTTTTACCGTCTTTAGTTTTTGAGTTTCTCACGGTTTCAACCAATAAATTAACTCTCTCCTTAAATTCATTTAAATCCATAAGCAAATCAGGAGAAAAGGCCATAAAAAGATTTCCCCATCCCGCTTCTTTGTTATGAACGGTAAACCAAGCACCTGGCCATAATCCGGCTAAAATTTCTACCATCATTGCCAACCCAGCTCCCTTATGAGACCTATCAAACGAAAGAGTCGCGCCGTCAATCGCTTTATTTGGATCATCTGTAATATTACCTTCCTTATCTAAGGCTACATTCATTGGCAGTTTTTTACCTAAAGCTTTAGCCTCAAGAATTGCTCCAAAACTTATTGCAGAAGTTCCCATGTCAAAAATTAGCGGTTTGTTTTTTGCTGGGAAACCGAACCCAATTGGATTTGTCCCAAAAAGAGGCTCAATCCCACCATAGGGTGGAGTTGACTCTGGAGACTGAGCCATCACGATTCCAATCAGGTCTACTTTAGCAATCTTTTCTACATAGTATGATAGAGACCCCGATGAAGTTGACGATCCGCTTGTACCAACAACTCCGAAACCGTTTTCTTTTGCTAACCGAATAACTTCGTTCATCGCTAATGGACCAACTAACATTCCTGGATTCCCGTTGCCTTCGATATTTATAGATAGCTTTGATTTATGAATAAAAATTGGCTTTCTTTTTGGAGCTTAAGCTAGAACGCTAGCATTGCCGGTAATTAAACGAACAATCCCGTGAGAGGTTTTACCTGAAAGTTCACCAAACATTACTACGTCCGTAATTAAATCAGTTTCTTTTTCGTCATATTTATTTTTAAGAGCATCTTTAATTAATTTTTCTAGCTCTGAAATTTTTATTTTCATTACCAGCTATTATATAATAACTCCATATATGAATAAAAAGGCACTTATCCTGCACGCTTGGTACAACAAACACGAGGATCATTGGTATCCTTGGTTAAACAAAGAATTGCAGAATAAAGGATTTGAAACTTATCTGCCTGAAATTCCAACCTTTAATACCAATCTTCCAAGTTTAACGGCTTCTTTAAAATTTACCGATAATTTAAAAATAATAGACAACAAAACTATCGTAATCGGACATAGTCTTGGTTGTCTTTTAGCTATGAGGTTGGCGGAAAAATATCCTTATCAAAAAATGTTCTTAGTTGCTGGTTGGGATTTTGATGACCTAACTTACGAACACAGACTTTTTTGGAAAACTAAAATCAATCATAAAAAAATAAAAAAAAATGTAAAAGAAATTTACTGTATATCTTCCGATAACGATCCTTATACGACTGCTTTTACAGTAGAAGAAATGAATAAACGATTGGGAGGAAAATTTATTCTTATTAAAGGGGCTGGACATTTTACAGAGAAAGACGGAGTTAAAAAAATCCCTGATCTTCTGCAATATATCTAACTTCTTTTCTCCTTGACTAAATCTTTACATATCTGTACACTATGTACATATGCAAGATAAAACTGTTTTCACTGCTACAGAGGCCAGACAAAATTTTTTTGATTTCATTAAACGAGCCGAACAAGGGAAAGATGTTTTTCTCAAAAGAAGCGGGGTATTGATGAAGGTTAAATTGGAAAAAGTTAATGATAAAAAAGAAATTAAGCGAAAATTAAAAGCCCTAAAGGAATTAAGAAAGATTGGTTTACCAAGCATGCCCATCAAAAAAATGAAAAAAATATTTGAATCTCGATACGATAGTCATCTATTATGAATGCTATTTATTTGGATACGAATATCTTTGTATATTCGAGTCAAGTGACTTCTCCTTTTTTTTCAAAGTGCAATAATTTTATAGAATATTCTGTAATAAATAATATTGATTTAGCAACAAGTACAGAGTCTATACAAGAGATTGTCCATCTTGCTAAAAAAATTAAAAAGGTTGCAGCGGGTTTAAAAACTTCCAATATTTTATTGAAACTTACCCAATTATTACTCCCGGTTGATAAAGAAACTATCCTTTTATATTTAGACTTGATTAAAAAAAATTCACATCTTAGACGAGTAGAAAGCAGGGATTTTATACATATTGCTACTTGTTTACAATATAATATTGACATTCTCATAACTTACGATAAAGGTTTTAAAAAATTTAAAGAAATAACATCTTTAACTCCAGAAGAATATTTGCGGAGATTCGAGGATTGAATAGTTGATGTGATAAAATAAGATTGAATGAAAACAAAAAATAGAAATCCAGCGCTTCTTCTTGCAGGAAAAAAAGTCGATCCCATTATTGAATTCTACTTTGAATTTAATCATTTAAAACAATTGTTTCGCCAAGGTTGGTTATTAAATGGAGTGCCTGAGGATAAATGTGAAAGCGTTGCCGACCATCTATTTAGTGTTTGTCTTCTTTCTCTTGTCATTGGGAGAAATTATTTTTCTTCCCTCGATATCACGAAACTGCTCGAAATGGCTATTATTCACGAATTGGGCGAAATAAATATAGGAGATGTCACGCCTCATGACCGAATACCAAAAAAAGTCAAATACGAATGGGAGCTCAAAGGCATCATCGAAGTTATGTCAAAAATCCCGAATGGTAAACATTACATCTCTCTTTGGAGAGAATATGAAGAAGGACAGACTCCTGAAGCTAAATTCTTAAGACAAATAGACTATTTAGAGATGGGATTTCAAGCCTGCATTTATAACATGCGATACAACACGCCGATAGATGATTTTATAAGATCTACTAAAAAACGGTTGACCGATAGAAAACTTATAAATCTTTTTAATGAAACACGACAACTACTCACTAGTATTAACCAAAAGTAAAAGCATATATCTTGATCCCTTCTGTCTTAAACTCCAAATGAAGCAAATGCTGTCCCGGTCTTTCTTTTAAATCAATTAAATCGTAAAGAGTCTGGGGATTGTTTTCATTTAGTACAACATATCCGTCTTTAACGTCTTTCCCTGCATTAGACTCATCGACAACCTTTCCGTCCAGATAAACCTGGATTTTATCGCTCATGGTTTTTGGGATAATGACTAGATGAACTTTACTAGCATAAAAGTTTAATTCTAATATCGAACCATTCAATGAGGAAGAATATTCATCCTGAACATCCCAGTCTCCAGTTAAAGTAAATGCGCCCGGTTCTCGCCGCGCTGCTCCAAGATATATCTCTGGGGTCAGACGAGTTTTGGGAGTTTGATCCTCTAAATTGACCATATCTTCTTTTACCTGCGCTCCTTTTTCCTTCAAAAGAGTCTGGATATTTTTTTCTGTCTCTTCGTACTCCCCTTCTCCAAAATGCGTATAACGGATGTTGCCTTCTGCGTCTATCAGATATTTTGCCGGCCAGTAATGATTATTGTAGGCATCCCAGGTTTCATAATCGTTATCTTGCGGGACAGGATAATGGATCGCATACTGTTTTATCGCTCCTAGTACGTT
>MFZO01000030.1:14968-15169 GCA_001788015.1 Candidatus Roizmanbacteria bacterium RIFCSPHIGHO2_02_FULL_38_11
CAATAAGCCCTTTATCCTTATATTTTTCATACCAGCTTGTGACAAAAGGCAGAGTACGAATGCAATTGATACAAGTATATGTCCAGAAGTCGATTAAAACGACTTTTCCTTTTAATTCTTTCATCGTCAACGCCTGTTTGTCTGAAGGCAGATTCAACCACTTTGTTATACCAACAAACTCTGGCGCCAGTCCAAGGTTGG
>MFZO01000030.1:15180-17026 GCA_001788015.1 Candidatus Roizmanbacteria bacterium RIFCSPHIGHO2_02_FULL_38_11
TTCATCGTCGCATTTTTTGGCATTTTCTTTTTCCCTTTTAAAACAATGAGCTGTTGTTTTACCGATTGACTGCTTTCCAACTTAAACAAAAAATTTGAATATGAAGGAAAAGCGTCCAAAAGTTTTGCCTGGATGACTTTGTCATAGTTGGTGAGAATCGCAACGGCAGTTAGAATCATGACGACCCCAAAAACCTTCTGAATCTGTCCAGTAAATGGTGAAAGAGCTCGTGTTTGGGAAAAAATTCTTGAGCCGATTGTCGTAAAGAGAAAAAGCGGTATGCCAACTCCAATCACATATGCAACGGTGACCAAAATTATCCCGAAATTTACCGATTGGGTTGCAGCCAGCGTTGCTATTGTCGCCAAAATTGGTCCTGCACATGGAGACCAAACTATCCCAAGAGCCATACCAGTGATCAGTCCACCCTTAAACCCAGGATTTTTTGTCTGGGCGAAGCCAGGTGCCGAATGGTACCTGGAAAACTTTCCGCTAAATCTACTTACCCAACCTTCGACAACTTGCGCCAACGCCGGTATTATCAAAGTTAATCCCAAAAATCCGATAACCATTACAGCAAACAGCCTGAGTATATTTGGATCAAACGGTATGATTTTTACGATGTAAGAAATCGTTAAGGTAAATAAGGCAAAACTCGACACCAGGCCTACCGTGATTCCCAGCGGCTTTGCCCGGCCACCCGAAGTTGTGGACGAAAGAATGATCGGCAAAAGAGGCCAAATACAAGGAGCCAAAATTGTGACAAGACCGGAGATAAAAGCGAATAGTAGAAGAATTATCATTTAGTTCATGTGATTTTTATCACTTATTATATAACAATTAGCAAACATAAAAAGTCTAGTATACAATAGACTTAATGCTGCCATGAATATAAAGCTTGCCATCATAGCTGGAGTTGTTATTCTTATTGTTATTTTTTTCCCAATTTTCTTGCTTCTCTACACTCAATATCTAAGCATTGCCTCTCCCGTCAAAGCGAATATTGTTATCGATGTGAAAAAAACCATAGGTCCGGTCCCGGATAGGTGGAAAGCTCTTGCTCAAGGCGGAGAAGAGGCGGGAGTACGAATGCTGGCAAATGTCATTCCCCAGGTGGCAGCTCTTTATCCGCGCTATATCAGGATTGATCATATATACGATTATTACGACGTGGTAAGTCGAGACGGGCAAGGAAGCATGCAACTCAATTGGCAAAAATTAGACGATACGGTTTGCGATATTTTTCATGCCGGAGCCAAGCCTTTTTTTTCCTTGGGTTACATGCCCTTCGAATTATCAGAGGATGGATCGCTTATTTCGAAACCAAGAAATTGGGAGGAGTGGAGTTTATTGGTGCAAAAGACTGTCGAAAGGTATAGCGGAATAAACACGAGATTGTGCGGGCAGATCAAAGATTTTTGGCTGACAGATATTTATTATGAAGTCTGGAACGAGCCTGACTTGGAGACTTTTGGCAAATGGAGTCTGTACGGTGAGGGCAAAGACTACAAAAATTTGTATTTATATTCTTCCCTGGGAGCGCAGAGAGCAGAGAATGTCAACCGGTTCCTTCTGGGCGGACCTGCCACAACTTCTCTTTATCGAAACTGGATCACGCAACTTTTAGACTTTGTCAGACAAAATAATCTCCGGATCGACTTTATCTCCTGGCATCATTATTCGGAAGATACGCAAAATTTCGACTCGCAAATCCGTGAACTCAACTCTTGGCTGGCTTGGCCCCAATACGAAACCTATCGCTTCCTGCCAAAAATCATCAGCGAGTGGGGATACGACTCGGAACCAAACCCCATAGCAGATGATTTTTGGCAGGAAGCGATAGGTT
>MFZO01000031.1:0-4770 GCA_001788015.1 Candidatus Roizmanbacteria bacterium RIFCSPHIGHO2_02_FULL_38_11
TGTGGTTCAATTCGAAACGAACCGAAGAACCTCACCAAGGTTTGACATGCCGATGATGTCCTCGTGAAAGCGAGGTTTCCGCAAGGACATCGGCACAGGTACTGCATGGCTGTCGTCAGCTCGTTCCGTGAGGAGTACCCTTAAGTGGGACAACGAGCGCAACCCCCATCCCGTGTTATATGTATCACGGGAGACAGATCCGCCTTTGGCGGATAGGAAGGAGGGGCAGACGTCAAGTCAGCATGGTCCTTATACCTTGGGCTACACACATGTTACAATGGGTAGAAACAACGGGTTTTGCCAGACCGCAAGGTCGAGCGAATCTCTGAAATCTATCCTCAGTTGGGATTGAGGTCTGAAACTCGACCTCATGAACTCGGAATTGGTAGTAATCGCGAATCAGCCATGTCGCGGTGAATACGTTCTTGCCTCTTGCACACACCGCCCGTCAAGCCAACAAAGTCGGCAAAATTTGAACCCCGCCTATGGCGGGGGAGGATTTTACCGGCGATGGGGGTTAAGTCGTAACAAGGGATCAGTTCTGGAAGGAGCTGATGGATCACCTCCTTTCTAATTTTTTTCTTATGAAAGAAATTAGTCCCTAACGAAGACCGCTTTTTGGCGGGAAAAGTGGGACTTTAAATATTTTCGTTTTCCTAACCCGTTTAACGGACTAAATAGAAGAAAATTACTTGGATATTTTTATCTCCATTCCAGGCTTTGGATGATTAAAAGTATGCACTCCGGTAGTTGGATTCTTTTCAGTGAAGTGTCTCCAGATGGATATTTCCAAAAATCTGTCATCAAACTTTCCTGACGATCCAGGATAAATAACTAATTCACCAAGCTCACCACCAAATAGATTCGTCACATATATCGCTTTTTTGCTGATGTTATTTATCTTTATCGAAACTATCTCACCATACTCAAATTTGCCCTTAAAGAAAGAATGAGGTATGAGTGTTTTAACATTTCCAAAATTATCAATGTGGCCTATATAATAACCATCAAGTCTCGGTATAATGTCTGTTGAAATTTCTTCAAGTTCTAATTCATCTTCCATTCCGTCCATTAGGTGTGCGGCAATTCTAGAAAATAAATCTCTTGAATGAAATTGACCTTCAATATTTAGTCCTTTGTATTCGAATATTTCTTCAATTCTATCGTTAATGAGTGAAAAATTATAACCCGCGTCAGGCCCGGTGATATATATGCCGGATTTTAATCGAATTATTATTGGTTTTGCACATTCGGCATTTTTTAAAGGATGATCAGCATGCAAACGAGGGTCGGTATATTGAAAAATAACAGTCTCCAAAGGTTTGCCGTATTTTTCCTCTACCTCAACAACTTGCGAAATCAAAAAAGCTGTATGAATAGTAGATGGAGTAGAGTTGATAAACGTTATGACTCCGCCGTTGTGATCTTTCAGGTATCCTTCTACAGCCGACCTTACTTCCTGACAAGAAAGAGTATCAGACGCCCAATCGGCAACGATAATCAGCCGTCTCATATTATTTTTATAATAAACTTAAAAAAGAGCCTAGAACCACAAATAGGGCTGCAAAAATTATAACGATTGTAGAAATAATAGCAAATATGTTGTACCACTTGGTGTTGATATGGGATCCCATCAATTCTCGATTATTGGTGAACTTGAGAAGAAAATAAAAAACGAAGGGCAGCAATATCCCGTTGAAAGATTGGGTGAAAAATACTATCTGAAATATTGAGATAAAAGGTAGAATCACTACAACGGCTCCGACTAATAGTTGGAGAATAAATATTCCGTAGAAGATCTTTCCTTTCTCAAACGGCGCATCAAGGCTTCCGGTATAACCGAAAAATTCCGAGAAAGCATACGCACTCGTAAGCGAGATGATAATGATTCCCATAAGCGCTGCGTTGATGAAGCCAAATCCAAAAAGAACTGATGCCAGCTCGCCGGCAAAAGGTTTTATCGCAAGAGCGGCTTGTTCTCCAGATTCCAGTTTTATGCCGTGAGAAAAAAGTGTAGCTGCAGTTGCCACAATCATAAAAAAGGAGAAAAAATCTGTCAGGATCGATCCGAAGTAGGTTTCAAGCTGGGAGTATTTTAATTTATCTGAAGTCAATTTCTTATCAATCAGAAAGCTATTGACAAAAAATTGCCCCCAAGGGGTAATGGTAGTACCTAAAACTGCAATAGAGGCGAATATATACTCTTTATTTAGCTGAATCACGCCCGGATTTATCATACTCAAAATTGCTTGACTCCAGTTAACGTTTGATTTAAATGCCGAAATAACATAAGAAAAATAAAGCACAACCGCGAGAAGAAATAGACGCTGATTAGTTTTGTAGTCTCCTTTTGAAACAAATAAGACTATCCCAAGGAGAATAATTACAAAAAGCGGCAAGATCGGCAGGTTAAACATGTTGAGAGCCGCTTTGAGTGCGGCAAAGTTGGCGATGACAGTTCCTACATTGGCTATCATTAAAACGGTGAAAACAATAATAGTCATCCTGATTCCATACCTTTCACGTATTAGATCTCCCAAACCCTTACCCGTGACAAGAGCTATCCTAACGCCCATCTCTTGAGTAACCGCAAGCAGGACTGTGACCGGAACAAGGATAAAAAGAATCGAGTAGCCAAATTTTGCTCCGGCCAAAGAGTAAGTGGCAACACCGGCCGCATCATTATCTGAAATAGCAGCGATGGTCGCCGGCCCGAAAACCGAAAAAAAAAGGAACAATTTGTATTTATACTTCGACCACAAAAATCTCATTATATAATAGTAGTAATAAATGTATTTTTAATTTGCATTTCGATTGTTTTCTTTAATTCGGGGTCAGTTTCTTCGCGTATCATCTCTTTTAAGATGGATAAGGCGTTTGGTCCTCCAAAAGCGACTGTCGCCTCCATTATTTTCCATCTCAATAACAAGTCAGGGTTATAAGAATAAAGCTGTCTAAGTACATAATATGCTTTTGACTGACAAATAGTAGCAATCGCGCTGACAAATCCATTACTTAATAAAGGGTTTTTTGAGAAAACTTTTTTTTTGTTTTCATAATATCTTATTAAATATGAAAGTGAATTAGGAGAATTAGCCAGTCCTATCGCCTTAATAATCTCTACTTGCAAAGGAATAAATGGCGTCTTCTTTAGTTCGGAGTACAAAAAACGACAGATTTTTTCTGTGTCAAATAAAAAAAAACGCAGATTTCTTAGAAGTTCCATTCTAACAAAATTATCAGTAAGTAGGTAAAAATGTTCAAGAAAATTTAATTTCCTTTGAGCATGTGAATTAAATGATAAAAACTTTAAAGTAGTCAACTGTATAGAATTATATTTGTCGGAAAGAAACTTTTGTATATATTTTACTGGTACCTTTTTTGGATCTATAAATAGCAAAGCTCGAACAATATTCGCTCGTACATTATTGTCTGATTCCATATCGTATCTTTTCAATAACAAATCAAAACTTTTCTTATCTTTACACTCTCCTATCGCCCATGCAGAAAATAACCTTATATAAGCCTTTTTATGAAATTGCAGAAAGAATCTTAGCTCCTTTAAATATTTATTGGGCAACTTTCTCACTCTATCAATAGCTTGATAGATCGATATTTCTTTCTTTAATAACTTAATTACCAGTTCATCCATGGTTAATTTTTTGGAGAAAATAATTACCTGTATCCGCTATTGAAATAATACCTTGTAACCTTTTTTCATCATCAATAACAGGCAAGTGAACAAGCTTATACTTAAACATCTTTCTCATAGCTATCTCGACAGGTGTTGTAAGATGTACAACAATAACATTTTGGGTCATGAATTTATACACAGCTCTATCCGAAACTTGCAAAAGTAATTCATGGATGTTAAAAACACCAATCAGTTGATTATCTTTATTAACAACATAAATATTTATTAGAGAGAAAAAATCGCTTGTTCCTTTTTTCACTTTGTCAATTACCTCCCGCACGGTATTTTCTGGTAAAACAGTAAGAAACTCCGTAGTTATTAGACTTCCAATTGGTATCCGAGAAAGCGCAAGAAGATGATTTATTTCTTTTATTTTCTCTGTTGATAGAAGGCTAACTATCTGCTCCCTTTTTTTAGTTGGAATAGTAAGTAAAATGTCAACAGCGTCATCCGGATCTATCAGTTTAACTACTTTAACGGCTTTTTCTGTAGAGAATTGTTTGAAAAGAGCAGATTGAAAACTGATGTTTAATTTGGATATAACCTCTACGGCAAATTTTTCATCGAGCATTTTTAAGATTTTTTTGGTATTTATTATGTTTGTTTTTTCTAGATAATCGGCAAGATCCTCCGGATGTAGTTTCTCAAGTTTTTTCTCTTCTTTCCTTAATCTCACTTGTCCACGCGTCAACTCTAGAGGTTGAATATCAGCCCAGGAAAGAAATGACGAAGTGGCTTTAAGATGAAGAGCGCTAATAATTTTAGTAAAAATATTCTCAAGTTTAAGCCAACGAAGAATACCCAAAATTCCAATATCAACACCGGCTATATAAAAGCCATCTTTATCTTGTATGGCAATGTCATTTACTCTGACAATTTTATTACCCTGAAGATCAATAATTTGCTTGTCCAGCATGTTTTTAACCAGATAAAGTTCATTTTCCTCAAGCTCGACTGTATGATAATCTTTTTTTATCGAGATAACGGAGTTAATTTTTCTTAAATAACTTACCGGGATAATAAGTTTACTGTTTGGAAGATCGCGAATAACAAGTTTAGTTATATTTGTTTTTTCA
>MFZO01000031.1:4783-10663 GCA_001788015.1 Candidatus Roizmanbacteria bacterium RIFCSPHIGHO2_02_FULL_38_11
TAAGATCTTCAAGCACGCCAACTTTAATATCATCCTCTGTACAGATCTCTTTACCTTTAAGCTCAGAGAAATAAATCATATATATCTTAATTATTATAATAATCTAACCTTACCGTCAAGAGTTGTGACACCCTACTATTAAATTCTATTATAAATGCACCACCAAAAGTGAGCACTTGTGCTATCTACAGGTATAGGTTTGTAACCTAATCTTAGATTTACACCATAGGACATCTCATTTGCGTCAGCAACGGCAATACCGTTGCTAAAAGGTGGAGTATTGATAATTTGTTCGAGAGTAGCTTTCCTAACAGCTTTTGCTAACCCTCGCCTTTCGTATCCTTTTCGTACAACTAAGTCGCCAGTTAATGAAATTGGCGGCAATCTCGGAGGAATTGCTTGTCCTAAAATACCCGATAACGCTAAAACCTTTCCTGATGTAGAATCAATAATAACCTTATGATTTTCTGGAGCTTCGGGTCTGAAAGAATGGTGAGGATAACTTTCTTCAAGCAAAGTCATCACGGAGGGCACATGAGCTTTAGTCACGTCGACTATCTCCAAACCTTGAGGTAGCTCTATTTGAAATGGTTTATATATTGATAAGTCATTCACCATGCGAATAGCTCCTTCAGCATTTCCATATTTTAGTTCCCATTCTTGCCCAAGTAAACTTGGTAATTCTTTCTCTTGGAAAATCCAGGAGGGCAAAACAAGTCTAAAGTCAAAAGGATGCTCGGCCATAGCATGCTTGATGTTGGGAAACTCCGAAACAAACGTTGCAATTGCATCTTTTGATCCATAACAAAAATAACGGTAATTATGTTCTCCAAGATAATCTAATACTATTGCTTTTGTTTTAGTTCCTCGCCTAACCTCAATCCAGTTACATCTCCTGCTAATTTCGGGGTCAAAAAGATCAACTATTGGGTACGAGGCAATTCCAAGGGTATGCTGCTTTTTTTCATCGCTTTCTTTAATCCACGCACGTGCAGAAGATAAAATAACTCTACGAATATAGTCTTTTTCACCTTCAGGAATACCTACACGTCCTCTATGGTTATACTTAAATAGCGTATATCTATCAAGATGAATTACCTCTACTGTACTAGAACTTCCTCCTAATCTCTCATCTTTATATTTCATGCTGGTATTATACTATTTCTATAGGCTATATTTCACTTCATTATTTTTCCATTTACAATTCTCAGTAATATAGGAAATTTTTGCTATAATTTTAACTGTTAGAAAGTATTTTGGGCGCATGATTCAATGGGAGAACACTGCGGTGCCCTGTACCGAGCTTCGCTTTGATACAGGGTCCTGATCCCAAACGAGAAATTTTACTAGGACGTGCAGTTTAGTGGTAAAACGCTGTCCTGACCAGCCCGCCGAAGTGAGAAAGGGTGCGTGGGTCAGTGGTACCTGCCCGCAATGCAAACCATGCGTTGCAGGCGGAGAATACTGGGAAGTCCTGTATTGGACTTTGCTCTGGTACCGGGATTCTGACCTTGAACTATAAATTTGGGTGTGTGGCTCAGTGGTAGAGCGCGTTCCTGATAAGAACGAGGTCCCAGGTTCGATCCCTGGCACACCCACATTAGAATCTGTTAGCAAACTAACGAGCTTACAGATTCTTATGTCCTCCAATAAACGCTTTTTGTGACGTCGAGCGAATAAGGAAGAGTGAAGTCACAAAGTAAGTTATGGTGGACGATTAGAAAGACCGCTTAGCTCAGTTGGTAGAGCGTTGCGTTTACATCGCAAAGGTCGGGGGTTCAAGCCCCTCAGCGGTCACCAAAATTAGACCTTAGATACTAGACTTTAGATTTTAGATATTTAATAAATCCTGAAATAATTTTTCCACATTCATTAGCTAATTCTTGAACTTCAAGGTAGTCGATTTCACTCATATACTTTAAATCTCTACTTAATAAAAGGTAATATTTCACTTCTTCTAAAGATCCTTTAGAAATATACAAAAATTGAAGAAACTCTTTTTTTGATTGTCTAATATTTCCTTCAACTATATTAGCCACGACAGAAATTGTAGCTCTTCGTAATTGATCTGTAAGGCTAAATTTTTCTATCGAAGGAAATTTTGATGTTAGTTTATAAATTAAAAGAACTAATTTATGCGTTTTTTTCCAAACTGCTAGCTTTTCGAATTGATTTTGCATTATTTTTTTCTAAAATCTATGATCTAATATCTAAACTTCACTATCATTTTAATTGATCTAAAGTCTTAAATCTATCATCTAAAGTCTAATTTCTCTTAATTTGACTGCTACCCCACAATGTAGGGGCAATTTGCTGTTTTAGGAAAGAAAATACGTAGGAAGCTGCACGGGCTCCTGATCCGACCGCCGAAGTAATTTGTTCGATCGAGTAGCGATGGCCCACCACGTCTCCGGCCGCAAAAACGCCGGCAACGCTTGTTGACAACTTTTCATCGACAGATATAAAGCCTCCCGGGTCCATCTTTACGCCAAGCGGAATAAGAAGGGCTGTCCCCGGTACACCACCAATTTCAATAAAGAGTCTGTCTATAGCTAGTTCCTTTGTCTGCAAGCTACTGGCGCTTGGATCTTTTATTGAAATTTTGATCTTTGTCAATTTCTGACCGTCGCCAAGAATTTCTACAACATTTGCGTTATAAATCATCTCAATGTTGGGGTGTTCCACCATGTGTTTTTTCCAAATTTCGTCACAGCGAAGTTCACTACTACGGTAAACAATATAAACTTTTTTGGCAGAATGGGCTACTTGCGCCGCCGTTTGACAGGCGGCGTTTGCGCCACCAACAACTGCTGCTACTGACTGCAAATAATCAAATCTTCCGCAGGTTGCACAATATTGTATTCCTTTATTGGTATATTCTATCTCGCCTGGGACATTAAGCTTTCTTCGCTCGACTCCGGTTGCAAGAATGATTGTTCTTGCGTCAAACTCCTTACCATCTTGGGTTTTCAAATGAAAGCCGCCCTCAATTTTGGAGATCTCGTAGACCATATCCATAACAATCTCTCCCCCTCTTTTTTTGGCCTGATTTAGCATCTTCTCGGTTAACTCCACTCCGGATATCTCTTCAAATCCGGGGTAATTCAAGATATCAGGAGCGTAGGAAAGTTGACCACCAATCATTTTTCCGATGACTAAATTCTTTAAGCCAAAACACGAAGCATAGATAGAAGCGGTAAATCCGGCCGGTCCAGCACCAATTACAATAAGATCATACATAAAATTCAGTACGACGTAGTCAATTTTTCTTCCAACTTTTCTATTCTTCGCTCGTGATCTTCAAGCGTCCCTTGATGATCGTTAAGTTTATCAAGCGACTCTTGTATCTTATCTCCTAAAGCGCCAACTACATCGATTATTTGCTTTACAATAATATCAGTCCATTTTTGAAATTCTTTTCCTAAGTAATCCTTCGTCGGATAATTCTTCAGCTCATTTTTCAGTTCCTTTTTTAAATCATCCTTAGTGACAAACGTTTTTTTGAGTTTTTTTACATCCGCGTCAGTAATCATGTTTTTATTCTAAAAAATCTTATCAGTGATGTCAACCAGCATTGCTTAATTTTCTCTTAGGTATTATATCTTTCCACCGCTACATCAATAATCATCTGAAGCATATCTTCGTAATCTATACCTACTGCTCGGCAAGCAATTGGAAAATAAGAAGGTTCAGAAACATCAGGAGGAAGCAAACCCGGAGGAGCGTTGACATCAAGTATGTACAAGTTGTCATCATTATCAGTCCTCATGTCAATTCGACATAAATCTCTTATCTCCAAAGCCTCCCAAGTTCGAAGGCTGATTTCTTCTATTTTCTTTTTTAATTGCGTATCAATTTTTGCCGGACAGACCAAATGATTTGTTGCAGAAGAATCTTCGTAGACCCACTTCACCTCAATAGAATCAAAAGGAAGATACTTCTTTGGTAAAAGACTATAATCTGGCTGAATTATGGGTAAAATTCTTGGCGGGTTGCCAAGCATTCCTACTGAAAACTCTCTCCATTTCAAAAAAGGTTCTGCAAATGCCGGTTGCTTAAACGTTTTTAAAATTAGCGCAACCTGTTTTTCCAATTTGTTGAGATCGGTAACAATACTATCCTTAGTGATCCCGGCAGACGAACCTTGAGCAACAGGTTTGACAATAAGGGGAAACTTCAGCTCTTTTCTTAATTCAATGTTTGTTGAAGTAAATAATTGATAGGGAAGCGTCGACACATCATTGGCCAGCAAAATCTGTTTCATTTTTACTTTGTTTAAAGTCAATGCTCTCACAAATGAAGATGAACTTGTAAAAGGTATTTGCAGCATTTCAAGCATTGCGGGAATGTGACAATATTTAAATTGTCCATGTAAACCGAAAGAATAATCAAAAGCAAAATCAATTTGATTTCGATCTCTATAGAGATTTAAGTAAGCTTGTTCATTTGCTTCAATTGGGATTACCTTATATCCAAGATTTTCGAAATGTTTGATCATCGAATCGATCACTGGTGGATCGTCAAAATCAACCTCTAATTGTGTTTTCGGGTCACTCGGGTCAGGATAGTGACGCCTTACGTTGTAAAAAAAAGCTAAAGTTTTAACTTTCATGGGGTAAGAAGAGTAGAAACTTGGTTTATATCGGTTGAGGCAGGTGACACCTGCTTTTCCATATCCCGCACTGTATTTAAAAGCAGCCTCTTAAGGATATCATAAAAAGAAATATTGTATAAATCTAAAATGACTGCCATTGCCGTTGCAGTTTCCTTTGGACCAAAGGCTGGATTACAGTTAGCGTCTAAAAAGTAATATCTGCCGGAACTGTCAACTCTGACGTCAAATTTACCATAGTCGAACATTCTTGTTACCTCAAAAGCTCGCTTCACATATTCGGTGAGTACAAAATCTTGGTATTTTTGGTAATGAAAGGTTTCATAAGGTTTTGAAGTCCATTGATCATCAAAAGTGGCAAAAGTATATTTCTCGCTTCTTTTTGTAAATATCTTTTCAGCCAAATATACTTTTCTATTCAGTCCCTCAAGAAGAAATGCGGTAACTTCGCGACCAACTATAAACTCCTCGACCAAAACAGGTTGATCATATGTTTTTATTAAAAATTTAAGTCTTTCTCTTAAGTGCTTTTCATTTTCTGATACTGCTTCTTTGGTAATCTCTACCGCACCATGAATTTCATTCAATTTCGAAATTAGAGGAAAACGCAGATTAGAGTCAAGAGGATCGGTAAAAGAATTAAAAAGTTGATAATGGGGAATCGGTACACCGTTCTGCTCCAGCAATTTTTTAATGACGAACTTATTATGGTCTAAGGAAACGCCTAAAATTCCGGCTCCAGTATATGGAATATCAAGAAGCTCAAGAACTGCGGGTATGGTTGAAGATAAATATTCATTTCCTTTGACCGAATCAACGAGATTAAAGACTAGATCAGGCTTATCTTTCCTTAGCCTTTCGGGCAATTCTGCGTTTCCCGGATAAAGGTTTACCTTTGTAGCTAACTTTTCAAGATATGCTGCAATTATTTTAGCGTCTACTTCCGCGTCTTTTTCGGTCAGATATTGTGCTTCTGTCGGAAAATATTCCCTTTTTACGTCGCTGTAAACAATGCCAACAAGTCTAGGAAACGCTTGATTTTTACTACCGTTGGGCGGTTTGTCTTCGTTGTTAATATTTTGATTCATTTAATTAAATTTATGTAATAAAAACTAATGTATTTTTTATACGCATTTTAAAAAAAATGTCAAGGGGGATGTATTCTGCACCACCCGTACGGGCCAAAAAACGCTCCTCAAGACGCCGGGCGAACAGCGATGAGTTTAGTCTTAAGGTAAGTTTAGGCGGGAAGAGAATTTTTTATGTAT